>JAPLPK010000103.1 GCA_026400275.1 Burkholderiales bacterium | reverse complement strand
ATCGAGATCTTTTCCGGCGCCGGCTTTGGCGACCAGCGCGCGGCGCGCGTGCGCACCCTGGTGCCGGGCGACGCCGACGCGCTGGCCCAGCAGGTCTATGCCGACAGCGTGACGCCCACCGCCTCCAGCTCGGCCACGCTGCGCTTTGGCAACGTGGCCGTGACCGGCAATATCAATGGCGTGGGCGAGCAGTACTTCCGCGTGAAGGGCGTACAGCTGGCCCAGGGCCGCTTCTTCAACCCCGCCAGCATCACCCTGCTGGCGCAAGAGGTGGTGATAGACGACAACACCCGCAAACAGCTGTTCCCCACCGACCCCAACCCGGTGGGCCAGGTGATTCTGCTGGGCAGCGTGCCCTTCCAGGTGGTCGGCGTGGCAAAAAAGGCCGAGTCCGGCTTTGGCAATGCCGAGGCGCTGAACGTCTACATCCCCTACACCGCCGCCATGCGCCGGGTGCTGGGCCAGAGCTATCTGCGCTCCATCACCGTGCGGGTCAGTGACGACGTATCCACCAAGGCCGCCGAGGCCGGCATCAACAGCCTGCTGAAGCAGCGCCACGGCGTGGTGGACTTCTATGTGCTGAACACCGACACCATCCGCCAGACCATTGAAAGCACCACCCAGGTGCTGACCCTGCTGGTGTCGGCCATTGCCCTCATCTCGCTGGTGGTGGGCGGCATTGGCGTGATGAACATCATGCTGGTGTCCGTCACCGAGCGCACCGGCGAGATCGGCGTGCGCATGGCCGTGGGCGCGCGGCAAAGCGATATCCGCCAGCAGTTCCTGATCGAAGCCGTGCTGGTCTGCCTGGTGGGCGGCATGCTGGGCATAGGCTTGTCGCTGGGCATAGGCTGGCTGTTCAGCCTGGCCGGCACCAGCTTCCAGATGGTCTATTCCACGGCCTCCATGGTGGCGGCGTTTGTCTGCTCCACCCTCATCGGCATCGTGTTCGGCTTTTTGCCGGCCAGCAACGCCTCTCAGCTCAACCCCGTCGAAGCACTGGCCCGCGAATGAAAACCCGCCCCCTTACTCTGGCCGCCCCATCCGCCTTGCTATGCGCGCTGCTGCTAGCCGGCTGCGCCACCCAGCAGGCCGCCTACACGCCCCCGGCCACCACGCTCGCCAGCCAATGGAAGTACGCGGACGCCAGCCAGGCCGTCAGCAACGACGCCTGGTGGAAAGCCTTCCACGACCCGGTGCTGGACCAGCTCGTCGCCCAGGCCCTGGCCCGCAATAACAACCTGGCCGCCGCCACCATCAAGCTGCGCCAGGCCCAGCTGCAGGCCGGTCTGGCAGAAAACCGCCCCGTCTTAAGCGGCAGCCTCAGCGGCACGTCCACGCGCACGCTGGACAGCCCGCAGCAAGTCACCCACAGCAGCGGCACCAGCCTGGGCGTCAGCTACGAGCTGGACCTGTGGAACAAGCTGGGCAGCCAGCGCGACGTGGCCCTGTGGGAAGCCCGCGCCACCGCGCAAGACCGCGCCAGCACCGCGCTGACCCTGGTGGCCACCACCGCCCAGCTGTACTGGCAACTGGGCTATGCGCAGCAGCGCCTGGCGTCCAACCTGCAAAGCATTGCCAATGCCCAGAAGACCCTGGCCCTGGTGCAGGCCCAGGCCAACGCGGGTGCCGTGGGCGGCCTGGAGCTGGCCGAGGCCCGGCAGACCCTGTTGAACCTGCAAGCCACCCAGACCACGCTGCAGCAAAACGTGATCACCGCCAACACCGCCCTGGCCCTGCTGTTCGATGCCGCGCCGGTGCCCGCCTCGCCACAGATGCTGCCCAGCAGCCCGCTGCCCGAGGTGGCCGCAGGCCTGCCTTCCGAGCTGCTGGCGCGCCGCCCCGACCTGCGCGCCGCCGAGCTGCGCCTGCGCGAAGCCCATGTGCAGATAGACGCCACCCGCGCCAGCTACTACCCGGCGCTCACACTCACCGGCGCGCTGGGCACCTCCAGCACCTCGCTGGTGAACCTGCTGCAAAACCCGTTTGCCAGCCTGGGCGCGGGCCTGAGCCTGCCATTCCTGAACCAGCAGACCATGGACCTGAACATCCAGGTCGCCCAGGCCCAGCGCGACCAGGCCGTGGTCAACTTCCGCCAGACGCTCTACACCGCCCTGGGCGATGTGGACAACGCCCTGTCCGCCCGCCAGCAATACCGCCAGCAAGCGGTGGTGCTGCAGCAAGCACTGGACGCGGCCACGCAAGCCGAGCGCCTGTACGAAATCCGCTACCGCGCCGGCTCCGTCGCCCTGCGCCCCTGGCTGGACGCGCAAGACAGCCGCCGCACGGCCGAGATCGCCGTGGCCGAAAACCGTTTGAACCAATATGTGAACCACGCCACGCTGGTGCTGGCGCTGGGGGGGAGTGCAGGGGCGGTAAAATAGTGTTTGCTATTTAAAACATAGCTGCTAGCGCACGGTTTATCTGCGCCAACGGGCTAAAAGGCTGGCAACTTTGAGGAATGGCCGACCTTGCATTGCGCGCCTGTATCCTCTCAATATCCTATCAATACTGAGAAGATGACGATAAGATAACCCCAATCTCATCTCCATTGACTCGATATTGATAAGTTAACCATGGCCGAAAACCAGCTTGCCTCTCTGATCCAGACCTATCTGGCAGACCGTGCCCGGCAGGGGCTGGAGCCGGTGGGCGCTGAAGCCATCACGGCGCAAGTCCTCGGCAAGCGGCCCACCGTTAACCGCTACCTGGCGGCGCTGGTCAGCCAGGGCGCCATCCTGAGGGAAGGGGTGGGCCCTGCGACCCGCTACCGCATAGCTGACGCCGCTACGTCCTCCGCCGCAGCGGCGGACACCCCCCGCGCCAAAGCCTCACCGCCATGGACCGCCGAGGCGCTGAAATTGCGCGCCCAGTTGCAGGCGCCGCTGGGCACGCGCATGCCGGTGACGTACCGCAGGGAGTTTGTCGATAGCTATGTGCCCAACCAGTCGTCCTTGCTGCCAGCCGATCTGGCCGCAGACTTGCTGGCCAGCGGCCGTGCCCAGGGCCAGCAGCCCGCCAGCACCTATGCCCGCAAAGTGCTGGAACAGTTGCTGATCGACCTGTCCTGGCATTCATCGCGCCTGGAAGGCAACCGCACCAGCCTGCTGGACACCCAGACGCTGTTTGCCAAGGGCCGCTCCACCGGCGACGACGTGGACGCGACCATGCTGCTAAACCACAAGGACGCCATCGAGTTCATGGTGGACGCAGTGCCCGAATACGGCATCACCACGCCCGTGGTGCGCAACATCCAAAGCTTGCTGATGCAGGGCCTGCTGGAGAACCCGGACGCGGTGGGCGCGATCCGCAACACCGTCGTCCACATCACCGATTCCGTCTACGTGCCGACGCAGGTGCCGTCATTGCTGGAAGAGATGCTGGGGCTCATCGTGGACACGGCCCGGCAGGTCAAGAACCCAGTCGAGGCGGCGTTCTTCCTGTGGGTCCATATTGCCTATTTGCAGCCCTTTGAAGACGGCAACAAACGCACCAGCCGCCTGTGTGCCAACCTGCCGTTGATGCTGACCAACTGCGCGCCCTTGTCCTTCCTGGACGTTGCGGCGGACGACTACGCCATCGCCGTGACCGGCGTGTACGAGCGGCTGGACGTGACACTGGCCGCAGAGCTGTTTGCCTGGACCTACCGCCGCTCCATCGCCAAGTACCGGGTGGTGCTGGAATCCATGGCCGCACCAGACCCATTCCGGGCCCGCTACCGCGAGCATGTGGGCGAGGCCATCCGCCATGTGGTGGAAGGCGCGACTGCGGTAGAGGCCATTGCCGCCCTGGCCCTGCCAGAACCCGACCAGCCGCTGTTCCACGCGCTGCTGCGCAAAGAGCTACAGGGCTTGGAGGCTTTTAACTGCGCCCGCTACCGGCTGGCGATACGCAAAACGGAGCAGTGGATCGCGCAAGGCAGGCCGACGTAATTCCATTTCCAGCCCCCACATCAACTCAACCGGAAGTCCACCGGCACCAGGGGCGGAGGAATATCGGTGTCATCCAGCGACTCACGCAAATTGATTTCCAGGCTACGGCAGATCGCGTCCAGCGGCAGGTCGTTGGGCTCCAGGCCAAACGGCTCCTCGATCTCGTCGCCCAGGGCATCCAGGGCAAAGAAGGTGTAGGTCACGATGGCCACCACCAGCGGCGTCATGAAGCCGATCGAATCCACCAGCCCGAAAGGCAGCAAAAAGCAATACATATAGGCCGTGCGGTGCAGCAGCAGCGTGTACGAGAACGGAATAGGCGTGCTCTTGATGCGCTCACACGCCGCGCCCGCCCCGGCGATGGCCGACACGGTCGCGTCGATAGACGCGGCCAGGCAGGGGTCGATGCGGCCCTCTTGCAGGCACTGCTGCAGGTCCGCGCCCATGCGCAGCATCAAGTAGTCGGGCGGGTTGGACGACGCGCCCATCTTCTGCGACTCGGCAGGCAGCAGGAAGCGCCGCGTGTCGTCCCCCGCGCTGCTGCCGCGCAGATAGTGGCGCAGCGCGTGCGCGTAGGCAATGCAGCGGTAGACCATACGCACCCGCACATCGTCCAGGCCGCTACTGGCCTGCACCGGCTGCGGATAGGCCAGCAAGCTGGTGCACTGCCGCGCCAGGTTGCGGCTGCGCAGCAAGATCTCGCCCCAAAGCTTGCGGCCTTCCCAATACCGGTCGTAGGCCGCCGTATTGCGAAAGCCCAAAAAGATCGCAATCGGCAGGCCGATCAGCGTGAAGGGGATGGTGGTCAGCGTGATCTTGTGGGTGAACAGATCACCGTGCGTGAGCGTCACCACGATGGCGATCAAGGTGTTGACCAGCAGCGCAGGCAAGATGCGCGGCAGCACCGACCCCCGCAATATCAAAAACAGGCGCAAGCCGGAAGGACGGTCTCGGACGATCATGGGAGGCACCCCATGGCTTGGGATGGGGAGTGGGAATGCATGGGGCTAGTTTAGAGCCGGTGCGTAAAGGGGTTGTGAGGCTGGAACTACTGGGCATTGGTTGCGGTGCTTAAAACATGGGGCAGACGTCGGAGTCGACGTTTGTGTCCTCGGACTCGCTCCACGGAAGTACTTTGACGTCCGGGTCATCTCGCCCCAGCTTGCGCACAAGCAAGCCGACAAGGCTCAAAGCTAAGGTTAAGGTTAACCGACAAAAATGCGAAGCATTTTTGGCCGCGTTGAACCGCTAGTTATGCAGATTTTTGCTGTCCATTGTTGGAGAAAAGCTTGGCACCCTTTGAACGATTGCACTTCCAGCACAATGTTTGCAAGTTCACCTCCGCTGTTATTCCGCCTTTTGATAACGGAATAATATGGTCGATTTCCAAGAGAAGATTCTTTTCCTGCGACGTTGACAGGCTGCAAATTTTGCAGGTGAAGTTATCTCTGTTTTTGATTTTCTCTCGAAGAGCCGATGTCATTAAGGCTCGCTGGCCTGCAACGCTATTTCTAAATTTCACTAAATTGCTTAAGTAAGCGATGAAGCGGTCTAAATTTGACACGTCCATTTTTATGTCGCAGCGAGATGAGCTATTGCCGCCAGCTGAGACGTATTGAAATGTGTACACAGGGAAATATACGTCTGTTAAATCAATATGATTAAAGCCCAACTCTTCGATGACTCGTTCGCGTTCGAACTTAAGTATTATTAATGGGAT
>JAPLPK010000197.1 GCA_026400275.1 Burkholderiales bacterium | reverse complement strand
AGGACGTGACCGTCATCGAAGTCATGGTCAAGGTCGGTGACACCATCAAGCAAGAGCAGTCGCTGATCACCGTGGAGTCCGACAAGGCCTCGATGGAAATCCCATCTAGCGCTGCCGGTGTGCTCAAAGAGCTGAAGGTCAAGCTGGGCGACACTGTCAATATCGGCGACCTGCTGGCTGTGCTGGAAGGCGTGGCAGCTGCTGCGCCCGCTGCAGCTGCACCGGTAGCTGTTGCCGCTGCCGCCGCACCAGCGCCCGCCGCCGCTCCCGTGGCTGCGGCAGCTGCGGCTCCTGTGGTGGCTACCGCTGCCGCACCTGCTGCGCACAACCCCACCGTGGCGCCCACCGGTGGCCTGCCGCATGCATCGCCCTCGGTGCGCAAGTTTGCCCGTGAACTCGGCGTGCCGCTGGACGAAGTCAAGGGTACGGGCCGTAAGGGCCGCATCACCGATGCCGACGTGCAAAGCTTCACCAAGTCCGTCATGGCAGGCACAGCCCAAACCAAGGCCCAGGCCGCAGCAGCACCCAAGGCTGCAGCCGGCAGCGGTGGCGAGGCCCTGGGCCTGCTGCCCTGGCCTAAGGTGGACTTCAGCAAGTTCGGCCCGGTCGAGCGCAAGGACATGTCGCGCATCAAGAAGATCAGCGGCGCCAACCTGCACCGCAACTGGGTCTTGATTCCGCACGTCACCAACCACGACGACTGCGACATCACCGAACTCGAAGCCTTCCGCGTCAGCATGAACAAGGAAAACGAGAAGGCCGGCATCAAGCTGACCATGCTCGCTTTCATGATCAAGGCCAGCGTGGCAGCCCTGAAGAAGTTCCCCGAGTTCAACAGCTCGCTGGACGGCGACCAACTGGTGATGAAGCAGTACTTCAACATCGGCTTCGCAGCAGACACGCCAAATGGCCTGGTGGTGCCCGTGATCAAGGACGCCGACAAGAAGGGTGTGATCCAGATTTCGCAAGAAATGGGCGACCTGGCCAAGAAGGCGCGCGACGGTAAGTTGGGCCCGGCCGACATGAGCGGCGCCTGCTTCACCATCTCCAGCCTGGGCGGCATCGGTGGGCGGTACTTCACCCCCATCATCAACGCGCCCGAAGTTGCCATCATGGGCGTGTGCAAGAGCCAGATCGAACCCAAGTGGGACGGCAAGGCCTTTGTACCCAAGCTGATGCTGCCGCTGTCTTTATCGTGGGACCACCGCGTGATCGACGGCGCCGCTGCAGCCCGCTTCAACGCGTACTTCGGCCAGGTGCTGACCGACTTCCGCCGAGTGCTGCTGTAAATGACCACCGTCGTCGTGGTCAAGAAAGCCGGCCAGGTAGCCATCGCTGCCGACACGCTGGTGACCTTCGGCGACACCCGCCTGGGCCAACGCTTTGAAGACAACAGCAAAATCTTCCGAGTCGAGACCCCGGCGGGGGTGAGTTTCATCGGCATGGCCGGCACCGTGGCGCATTTCCCCGCGCTGCGCATGGCCATGGCCGCGCTGCCACAAGACCAGCTGCTGCTGCACAGTAAGGACGAGGTGTTCACCACCTTCACCAAGCTGCACCCGGTGCTCAAAGAGGGCTTCTTCCTGCAAACCAAGGAAGAAGACAACGACCCCTACGAGTCCAGCCAGTTCAGCGTGCTGGTGGCCAACAACTCTGGCATCTACGGCCTGTACAGCTACCGCGAAGTCTTCGAGTTCAAGGAATTCTGGTGCATAGGCTCGGGACGCAGCTTCGCGCTCGGCGCCTTGCATGCCAGCTGGGGCAGCTCCAAATCCGCGCGCGACCTGGCGGCGCTGGGTGTGCAAGCGGCTTGTGAATTCGACAAAAACTCGGGCGGCCCGGTCGACGTGTACACGCTCAAATTGAAAAAATAAGTGGAGATCTCAACAATGGCATCCCTGGAAATCAAAGTCCCTGACATCGGCGATTTCGACGAAGTCACCGTGATCGAGTTGATGGTCAAGGTGGGCGACACCGTCAAATCTGACCAAAGTCTGATCACCGTGGAGAGCGACAAGGCCTCCATGGAAATCCCGTCCAGCCACGGCGGCGTAGTCACCGCGCTGAAAGTGGCGCTGGGCGACAAGGTCAAGCAAGGTTCGGTCGTGCTGGAGCTGGAAGTCGCTGGTGCGGCTGCCGCCCCGGCATCTGAACCAAAACCGGCTCCAGCGCAGGCAGAACCTGCGCAAGCAGCTGCAGTTTCTGTAGCATCCACGCCGGCACCTACCGCAGCCAGCTTCGGCGGCACGGCTGATCTGGAGTGTGACGTGGTGGTTCTCGGCGGCGGCCCCGGCGGTTATTCCGCCGCCTTCCGTGCAGCCGATCTGGGCCTGAAGGTCATCCTGGTCGAGCGCTACGCCACCCTGGGCGGCGTCTGCCTGAACGTGGGTTGCATCCCCTCCAAGGCACTGCTACACGTCGCAGCCGTGATGGACGAGGTAAGCCACATGGCCGCCCTGGGCGTGGACTTTGGTGCCCCCACGGTGGACATCAACAAGCTGCGCACCCACAAGGAAAAGGTCATCGGCAAGCTGACCGGTGGCCTGGCCGCCATGGCCAAGATGCGCAAGGTCACCATCGTGCGCGGCCTGGGCCAGTTCGTGGGCGCCAACCATCTGCAAGTGGCCGAAACCACCGGTGCCGAAGGCCAGGAACAAACAGGCAAGAGCCAGACCATTGCTTTCAAGAAGGCCATCATCGCCGCCGGCTCCCAAGCCGTGCGTCTGCCCTTCATGCCGAACGACCCGCGCGTGGTGGACAGTACCGGCGCCCTGGCGCTCAAGGAAGTTCCCAAGCGCATGCTGATCCTGGGCGGCGGCATCATCGGTTTAGAGATGGGCACCGTCTACAGCACGCTGGGTGCCCGCCTGGACGTGGTGGAAATGATGGACGGTCTTATGCAAGGCGCCGACCGCGACCTGGTCAAGATCTGGCAAAAGATGAACGCACCGCGCTTCGACAACATCATGCTGAAGACCAAGACCGTCTCTGCACGCGCCTTGCCCGAAGGCATTGAAGTGACGTTCGCCTCGGCAGAAGAGGGCGGCACCGCCCCCGCGCCGCAGGTCTACGACCTGGTGTTGCAAGCGGTGGGCCGCACGCCCAACGGCAAGAAGCTCGCCGCCGACAAGGCCGGCGTGGCCGTCACCGACCGTGGCTTCATCAACGTTGACATCCAGATGCGCACCAACGTGCCGCACATCTTCGCCATCGGCGACATCGTCGGCCAGCCCATGCTGGCCCACAAGGCAGTGCACGAAGCGCACGTGGCGGCAGAAGTGATTGCCGGTGAACTGCAAGGCAATGCCGAGCTGGCTGCCGCCGCCTTCAACGCCCGCGTCATCCCCAGCGTGGCCTACACCGACCCCGAAGTGGCCTGGGTTGGCCTCACCGAAGACCAGGCCAAGGCCCAAGGCATCAAGGTCAAGAAGGGCCTGTTCCCCTGGAACGCCTCTGGCCGCGCCATTGCCAATGGCCGCGACGAAGGCGTCACCAAGCTGCTGTTCGATGACTCCCCCGAAGCCCACGGCCACGGCAAGATCCTCGGCGGCGGCATGGTCGGCACCCACGCCGGCGACATGATCGGTGAAATCGCACTGGCGATCGAGATGGGCGCGGATGCGGTAGACATCGGCAAGACCATCCACCCGCACCCCACGCTGGGCGAAAGCATCGGCATGGCGGCCGAGATTGCGCACGGCAGCTGCACGGATGTGCCGCCGGCCCGCAAGTAAGTCTTTTGCGCTAGCCATTTAAAAAGCCCGGACTGGTGACAGTCCGGGCTTTTTTCTTTCAGTGCGCTGCCGCGTGTTTGCCGTGTGGGCTAGGCACGCCAGCTGCGCTGGCGGCTGAAGAAGCTGACGGCCAGCACCAAGAAGATCAAGGCGCCCGTGGCTACTTGCTGCCAGTAGAAGTTCCAGCCGATCAGCAGCAAGCCATTGGCGATGACGTTGAGGAACAGCACCCCTAGAAGTGTGCCGGCCACGCTGGCGCGGCCTTGCTTGCTGAGCGTGGTACCAATGAACACTGCGCCGATGGCTTGGATCAGGAAAGCGTTTCCTGACATGGGTACATAGCCGTTGACGCTGGTCGAAAGCAATATGCCCGCCAGCGCAGATGCGGCAGCGGTAGCAACGAACACCAGCGCAAGCAGGCGGCCCACAGGCAACCCGCTGTAGCGCGCCACCAACGGTTGTTGCCCTAGTGCCAGCACCTGCCGGCCAAACCGGCTGCGCGCCAGCAGCGCGCCATACACCAGTGCCAGCACTGCCACTGCCCACAGTGGCAGCGGAACGCCCAGCCAGTTGGTGGATGCCAGTGCGGGGCGCAGCTGTGGGTCGAGGTAGATCGGTTGCCCACCCTCTGATAAAAGTTGCTGCACGCTGGTACCAATGAAGAGGGTGCCTAGCGTCGCCAAAAAGGGCGATATACCCAAACCTGCGATCAAGCCGGCATTGAATGCGCCGACTATGGCACCTGCGGCCAGTGCCCCTGCTATCGCCAGCGGGAGGCCGTGCCCGGTATTAATCAGTGCTACGAAGGCCAATGAAGAAAAATCAAGTGCTGTGCCCACCGACAGGTCGATACCCCCGGCTGACACGGCCAGCGTCATGCCAACGGCAACGATACCCAGTAGTACAAAGTTGTTCAGCAACAGGCTCAGTACGTTGCCTCCGCTTAAAAAGCCGGGTGCCGTAACGGCAAAGAATGCGGCAATTGCCAGTAGCAACCCGGGCACGGCCAAGCGCAGCAAGTCATAGCGCGTGGCGTTTGCCTCGGTGTTATCAGGCTTGGCATGTGGCTGTTGCAGGCCACTAAGTATCGATTCGCTCATGTGTTACTCCGCAGGCCGCAGGACGCAGGAGGCCGCAACCACCAGCAGTATCAGCACCCCCTGGATGCCGTTCACCCAGAAGCTCGAGATGTTCAGCAACTGGAAGCCGTTAATGAGAAAGCCCACCAACAGCGTAGCCAGCAATGTGCCTGGAATGCTGGGCAGTAGTCGGGGCGAAAAGACCACGCCCAAGAAAGCTATAGCGACGACCGATAGCAGCATTTCGCCTGAGCCTGTGGTGCTGCCACTGAACCAGGCTGCTGAGCAAAATGCCGCCGCAGCGCCGCACAGTCCGCTCAAAAAATAGCTGCTAAAGACATAGCCGGATACGGGGATGCCCGCCGCCCTGGCGGCTTCAGGGTACTCGCCCACGGCATAGAGCCGCAAGCCATAGCGGGTGGTCTGGACGAGCACCGCAAGCACGGCCGCGGCGAGCAGCAGCGTCCAAGCCAATGCGGGAATGCCTAGCAGGGACGATGTGCTGAGCAGGTCCAGCAGCTTTGAGCTGGTAGGCACGACGGTGTTCTCCGTCAGAACCAATTCCACGCCGTTGAGCAGATTCATGCTCGCCAATGTGGCCAGCAAAGGCGGCAGGCGCAGCCACACCACGGCTGCGCCGTTTAGCGCTCCGATTGCAGCGCCGCAAGCAAACGTGGCGGCAACGCTGAACCATGCACTGTGGCCTGCGTTGTTCAAGTTTGCATATACCGCTGCCGAAAGGCCCAAGTTGGCCGCTAAAGATAAGTCCAGGCCGCCGGTGACGACGTTGGAGCCGCCGCCGACAATGACGACGGTCAGCCCGAATGCCAATATGCCCAAGATGGCGGACTGCCCAAATACATTGGCTATATTGCCAACGGATACGAAGTTGGGGGCCGTCACCGCGAACACTGCCAATATGGTTAGAAACACGGCGGGGGCGCCACGCCGTAACAACAACAGTGCCAGACGCCGGTGCAAATGTGGTGGGGCGGTGCTCTCTGGCAGGTGACTGGGGATTCTGGGGATAGGGGTGGTGGCTTCAATGGAGGGCATCGGCCAACTCCTCATGGTGTGGTGTGGTTGCAATCGCAGATGAGGATGCGCCTGTGGCACAGGCCAGGATGCTGTCGCTGTCGATGTCTTTGGGCAGAAAGTCGCCCACGATTTCTCCGCGGTGCATGACCAAGATACGATCGCTTAGGCCCAATAGCTCAGGCAGGTCTGACGAAAGTATCAGGACGCCTGCGCCGTCTTTAACCAACTGGCCAATCAGACGGTAGATCTCTACCTTGGCGCCGATGTCGATGCCAACGCTGGGCTCGTCCAGCAAGTACAACGTGGAGCGGCGTGACAGCCATTTTGCGAGAGCCACCTTTTGCTGGTTGCCTCCGCTGAGTTCTCGTACCGTCGCGTCCGGCCCTGGTGTTTTGATATCCAGTTGGGCGATTTGGCGGCCGGTTTCGCGCACTTCTTTTTGTCGTGACAGCCAGCCCCAGCGAGTCCAGCGGGGCAGGCTGGCGATGGTGGTGTTCTCCAGTACCGATAGGTCCAGTGCAACGCCTTGGCGGCGACGCTCTTCGGGCAGCAGCGCAACGCCTTGGCGCGCAACCTGCACGGGGGAGCGCAGGCGCAATGGCTGTTCTTCCAGTTGCACTTCGCCGCCATCAGGTGGTAGCAGGCCAAAGATGCTGCGCACAAGCTCTTTGACCCCGGAGCCAACCAGCCCTGTCAGGCCGACAATCTCGCCTCGGTGTACATCCAGGTTGATGTTGCGGTAGGCGCCGCCCAGGTGCAGATTGCGGACCTGCAACAAGGGCGCTCCGCGCGGCACCACGGTTTTGGGGTACATCTCGCCAACATCCCTATTGACCATGAGCTGGGCAATTTTGTAGGGCGGTGTGGTGCGTGGGTTGACCTGTGCGACATGGCGGCCATTGCGCAGCACGGTGACGGTGTCGCACAGGGACTCTATCTCTTGCAGGTAGTGCGAGATGTAGACGATGGCCAGTCCTTCGTCGCGCAGGCGGCGCACTATCTGCAGAAGCTGTGTTACCTCGCGCTGCACCAGCGCCACGCTGGGTTCGTCAAAAATAAGTACCCGAGGCTTGGCAAGCAATGCGCGGGTGATTTGCACCACCTGCTGTTGCGCGCTGCTCAGCTCGCGGATCAGTGCTTGGGGCGGCAGTTGCAAGCCGAAGTAGGTGTGCAACAAACGTGCTGCTTCGCGATCTTGTGCGCGCCGGTTTACGAATGGGCCTTTGTGCAGTTCGTGGCCCAGAAACAGTGCTTCACCCACGGTAAAGCTGCCTGGCAATATGCGCTCCTGGTGGATCACATGTACACCGGCTTGTTCAATTTGGCGTGGCGTAAAGGAAGCGTGCGCTACTCCGTCGACGCGGATCGTTCCAGCGTCGGGTTGGTGAATGCCGGCCAGCACCTTGATCAGCGTGGACTTGCCGGCACCGTTTTCCCCCACCAAGCCATGGACGCTGCCGTACTGCACTGTCAGGTCTGCCGCGTCAAGTGCACGCACCACACCGAAGTGCTTGGAGATGCCGCGCAGCTCTAGCGCGGCAGAGCCGCTGGCTTGGGTGGGGGCGCTCATCAGGCGTCGCCTCGCAGTTTTTGCACCTCGCCCAGATTGGAGCGGGTGGTCAGCAGCGTGGCAACCTGTGTTTCCTTCGGCAGGTCACGCTGGCCTGCCAGATAGCGTGCGACGTTTTGTACGGCCGTTCGGCCAATGAGAGCGGGCTGCTGTGCGACCACGGCGCCAATCGGCGAGCTATCTTGTGCGATAAGGTTCAGCACCTCGGGTGTGCCGTCCACACCGTAGGTTTTGATCTCTGTGCGCTTGGCGTCGATAAGTGCCTGGCTCGCACCCAGTTGCGGAATGTCCCACGCAGCCCAGATGGCGGCGATTTCGCCTTTGGGGTATTTGTTGAGCAATGCTGCCACTTGTGAGCGTGCGTCTTGCACGGTGTTAGGGATGACGTCGCGCAGCTCGGGCTGCAAGATTTTTATCCCGGGCTGCCCTTGCAACACGCGCTTAAGCTCGTCGTAGCGGATGGCGCAAACAGGCACACCGTAGAAGCCGTTGAACACCAGGATATTGCCCTTGCCTTCGGTGTCCTTTACTAACTGTTCGGCCAGAGCGCGGCCGGTGGCAACGTTGTCGGATGTGGTGTTGTTGATGCTGTTTTTTGACGGTGCGTCAATGGTGAACAGCGGAATGCCCGCGTCTTTGATGCGCTTGAGCCAAGGGTCAATCACCGACAGTGTGCCCAGTGTTTGGATCACGGCGTCGGGCTTCTGGGTGATGACGTTTTGCAACTGTGTCACCAGGTTTTTGTCGTTGCGCCCGGCGTCCAACGTAATGGGGGTGCCACCCAGACGCTTGACTTCGTCGATTTGCGCTTGGTAGGCCTTGATGTCGAAGTAATGGCTGGTGCCTGTCGCACTGATGGCGATACGTTTGCCCTTGAGCGATGGAACTTCATCAGCAGCTGCGGCAAGGCCGACACCGAATGGCAGCGAAGTGGCTAAAGCGGCTTGAAGAAGGTGTCTACGGTTGATGTCGTTCATGGAAGGTTCTTTGGTTGAAACAATGGTTGGCTGCAATATTGAACAGGTGGGGCGCTTTGCAGGGCGATGCCAGTCGTGTTCATAACCATGCTTGTGCAAACTTTGGGCCACACGATATGTCTAGCAGAATCAAGTACTTGCGAGTGCTGCACGTCTGTTTGAATGTTGGTCCCCAAGCAGTTTGCTGGCGGGGTGTTGCATAC
The DNA here is from genome assembly GCA_026400275.1 of Burkholderiales bacterium. Lineage (GTDB taxonomy): Bacteria > Pseudomonadota > Gammaproteobacteria > Burkholderiales > Burkholderiaceae_C > Rhodoferax_B. The sequence continues at coordinate 12,461 of JAPLPK010000197.1, read as the reverse complement.
GCAGCAGGCGGGAGGTACGTTCGTGGGATTGAACGGTTAGTGGCCAAGGCCGTGGCGCTGCAGGTGCGTGTACGCCTGCATAAAGTGCTGGCGCTGAAGCATGGCCTGACACTGATCTAGCGCAGGTGGTTATTGCACAATTAGCTACATAATTTGTAGCAAAACCATCTGTGTCGCAGTGCTGCGGCAGCGTTATAGAGGTCGTGCAAAGGCGTTTTCGACGGATAGCGCGCTGCATCGCCGCGCAGCACCTGGGGCCTTAGCGTAGCCGCATGCGATGCCCGCGTCATCCCCAGCGTGGCCTACACCGCCCCCGAAGTGGCCTTGGTTGGCCTCACCGAAGACTTTGGCCTTGTGCCCAAGGCATCAAGGTCAAGAACAGCCTGTTCCTCTGGAACGCCTCTGACCGCGCCATCGCCAATGGCCGCTTTGATGCCGTCACCAAGCTGCTGTTTGACGACTCCCCCGAAGCCCACGGCCACGGCAAGATCCTGGGTGGCGGCATGGTCGGAACCCACGCGGGCGACATGATCGGCGAGATCGCCCTGGCCATCGAGATGGGGGCAGACGCAGTGGACATCGGCAAGACCATCCACCCGCACCCGACGCTGGGCGAGAGTATTGGCATGGCGGCGGAGATTGCCCATGGCAGTTGCGGCAGCTGCACCGACGTGCCACCGGCCCGCAAGTAAGTTGCTAGCCTGAGATTGCTACTGATTCAGTAGCTGGCCGTGCATATTCCAATTGGGCTGCGCGGCTTTTTACCTGATTAGCTACTTGCCTCAGACAGGCCACCAAAACCGTTCGCCCTGAGCTTGTCGAAGGGCTCAGTTTGCAAGCCTTTCGACAAGCTCAGGGCGAACGGGGTTTTTCATGGGCGTGGTTGCGTTCTGAGGCATGTACCTAATCAGGCTTTTTTATATCTATTTATCGGACAGGTTAGATGTGGCTGGAGCCTGGTCAGAATAGGTCATGGTTTAAGGCAACGTTGAACAAACTTCAGTGTCATAGGGTAGCTTGCGCCAATGGACGCGTACTTGTCGCGGTCATCCAATAGGGGCCGTCCACTAGCCAGGGAGCACTTGTGGTGGCTAGATGCGCAGAAGGATGCCAGGGGCTAAGCCAAGCCAGACTGGGATTTAGCGGCAGAACCGGCACCGGATTTCGAGGTCGATCAGCGCGGCAATCGGTGGGGGTGGGAGGTTGGAACGTGGACTTTGATGCGCGGGGGGGGTACGCTGCGTGCGCGGCAGATTCACAATCGGCTGGAGTATTGAGAGCTTGCTATAAAAAAGGAGTAACTTGGTGGTCACATGCTGGTGCATCATGGACGCGCTATTTGGTGAGCTAGTGCGGTGGCCGGCACGGGGCGGCCAAAGTAATAGCCCTGAAATGCGTCGCAGCCAAGTGCGGCCAGAAAGTCTCGCTGCTCCAAGGTCTCAACGCCTTCTGCAATGACCGTTAAGCCCAGGCTGTGGCCCAGTGCCAGAATGGTTTGGGCAATCACGGCATCGCTGGGGTCGGTCAGCACATCGCGCACAAACGACTGGTCAATCTTCAGCTGGTCCAGGGGCAGGCGTTTGAGGTAAGACAGCGACGAGTAGCCGGTTCCAAAGTCGTCCAGTGAGAATGCCACGCCAAGCGCTTTGAGGGCGTTCATCTTGGAGATGACGCCTTCGATATCTTTCACCAGCGTGCTTTCCGTCAGCTCCAGCTTGAGGAGGCGGGGGTTCGCTCCGGTCACGGTCAGCGCCTGTGCCACGCTGGCAACGAACGCGGCCTGCGCGAATTGCGATGCACTGACATTCACGGCCATCGTCCAGTTCTCGTGACCCGGCTGGCTGGCCCACTCGGTGAGCTGCGCACAGGCGGTTTCCAGCACCCACTGGCCCAGCGGCAGGATCAGCCCGGTTTCTTCTGCCAGTGGGATAAACCGGGCTGGTGAAATCATGCCTTCGCGCGGGTGTTGCCAACGCACCAAAGCCTCAACGCCCGTGGTTACACCGAGGCCATCGACCTGGATCTGGTAATGCAACTCGAACTCGTCTTGCACCAAGCCGCGCCGCATGTCTTTTTCCATCGCATCATGCGCAGCCACGGCCGCCTGCATGGCGGGGTCATAGAAGCGCACGGTGTTGCGGCCGGCTGCTTTGGCCTGGTACATGGCCACGTCCGCCTTTTTGAGCAGGTCGTCCATGGCTTCCTGGTCACCCAAAAACATGACGATGCCAATGCTGGCTGTGCTTTCATAGGTATGTCCCTTGGGGTCGAATGCATGCACGAACGCATCGCGTATTTTGTTGGCGACCGTCTCGGCCTGCGTGGCCGCTTCGGGTGCGTGCTTGCTCAGGTTTTCAAGCAGCACCACAAATTCGTCGCCACCCAGTCGCGCCACGCTGTCGCCTTCGCGCAGGCAGGCCTGAAGCCGGTTGGCTACCTGCTGCAAAAGCATATCGCCCACATCGTGCCCCAGCGTGTCGTTGAGTTGCTTGAAGTGATCCAGATCCAGAAACATGAGGGCGCCATACTGGCTGGTGCGGGCGGCCGCCACCATCGCCTGGCGCAGGCGGTCTAGCAATAGGCGCCGGTTGGGCAAGCCCGTCAATGGGTCAAAGAAGGCCAGGCGGCGGATCTCTTCAATGTCGCGGCGATGCTGGGAAATGTCACGAAGGATGCCAATGAAGGTGACCAGCCCGCCCGTGCGCATGGCTGACATCGCAATGCTCATGGGAAACCTGCTGCCGTCACGCCGCTGGCCTTCAAATTCGTGGCGAATGCTGCCTGTGGACGCATCTACAGAGTCTTGCAGGCGCTGAAAGTCGCCAGCCAATTCCCCGTGAAGTGACGGGGGCAGCAACATCGTGATCGGCTGGCCGATGACCTGTTCTGCGGAGTAGCCGAACATGCTACAGGCCGCCAGGTTGAACGACTGCATCACGCCCTGCGCGTTCACGGTCAGAACACCATCCACCATGTTGTCAAGAATAGCCTTGGTGTGTTGGGCGGCCTCCTGCGCCAGGGCCGCGTTGTCCATCACCTGCTGCTCTGTGGCTCGCCGCTCGGTGATGTCCATTGAGGTTCCCACCAGCTTCATCGGCTTGCCGGTGGCATCCCGAAGCACGTCCACCGTGTTGGTTAGCACGCGGATCGGGCCCACTGCGGGGTTGGAGCGGTATTCCTGCAGAAGCGGCTGGCGCGCGTTGGCAATCTGGGTTCGGGACTCCAGGATGATGTGCCGGTCATCCGGATGAACCAACTCCAAAAACTCCTCGCGGGTAGGCGCGCCCAGCGCTGGGTCGCGCCTGAACAGCCGGTAGTTCTCTGCCGACCACGTGACCTTTTGCAGGCCCAGGTCAATCTCCCAGCCGCCTACTTTGGCCAGCTTGCTGGTGCGTTCCAGCAATTCGGTGGTCTGGGCCAGTGCTTGCCGCAGTTGGTAGTCCTCAGTCACGTCACTGAAAACCAGAACCACCCCTACGATGTGGCCCGCCGGGTTGCGTATGGGCGCAGCGCTGTCAAAAATCTGGTACTCCTGCCCGTCGCGGGCAATCAGGGCGGTGTGATTGGCAAGCCCCACCACTTGGCCGTGGGCCATCACTAGTTCAACCGGGTTGACCGACACTTCGCGGGTCTGCGCGTTGATGATGTGAAACACCTCGGTCAACGGAAGACCCGTTGCCTCCTTTAGCGGCCAGCCGGTCATGCTCTCCGCCGTGGCGTTCATGCGGGTAACGCGACCGGTGGCGTCGGTGGCGATGACGGCATCACCGATGGACTGCAGGGTAATCTTCAGGTTTTCTTCACTGTGCCGTACCTGCGCCTCGGTGTCCCGCCGGGATTGCCAGGCGCGGGCCAGCACCACACTTAACGCCATTACGCCCGCACTGCCCAGGGCCCATATCGCCAGCGCCAGGGCCACCAGGTTGCGCCAATGGGCGAGTACTTGATCGACAGCCTGGCCCACCACCACCAGCAATTCGGGGTGGTCGGCCAGCACCCGGTAGGAATAAATACGGGTACTCCCGTCAATAGGGCTGGTATCGACGTAACTGCCATTCGCGCTTTTCCCCAACAAATCTTTGAACAGCGGGCGATGGTCGAATTTTTTGCCCATCACCGATTCATCAAACGGAGTGCGTGTCATCAACACACCGTCACGGCGCAACAAGGCGACGGAGCCACCTTGCCCCAAGTCGATTGATTTCCAAAGTTTGTCGAAGTAGTACGGATTTATCGGCGCGCCAATCGTGCCGCCAAAGCTGCCGTCTGCAGCCTTTATGGAGCGGATTGCGGGAATCACCCACCTGCTGTCCTTGCGGGTCTTGATCGCGCTGCCCACATAGAAATCGACCTGCGGCTGGTCTTTTAAGTATTTGAAGGACTCAGTGCCTGAAAGGTCGATGCCAAGACCTTGGTTGGCAGAGTTGTACAACACCCGTCCTTGGGCATCTGTGACCCCCAGACCCCATACGAACGGCAGGGCTGCCAGTTCATTGCTTAGTATTTGGCTGGCAGAAGCTGCATTCAGATTGCCGCGCGCCTGCATTTGCGCCAAGTTGTTGGAGGCCAGCTTCAAAGTTTGGTCAACGGACTGAAGCGTTCGGGTGGTTTGCTCCTCAATCACCTGGGCAAAGGATTTGGTCAGCCGTTGGGCAGATTCGATGGCCTCCGCACGGAGATACGCCAACACGGCAATCACCACACCTCCCGACACCAGAATGAGTGCGGAGGTAGTTCTGTACAAACGCCGCTCGAATGAGCCAGGGCCAGAACGAGGTGCGGACAAGTTGGGGTCCAAAAGGTCTGCCAGTTTTGCCTGAGACGGTGCCATTAAAGTACATCTCCCTGTTGAACTCTGAAAATCAGACCAGAGATGAACACTGCCCAGTCTGTTTTGCTCGGCGTGCAACGTTATCGGCGCAGTTTCCGACTGCGCTACCGGGCTGATTCCTGATGCGCCAGTGTATAGCCCCTAGGGGCTTACCCGGCCATCAGGCCGCACACCAGGTCCACGGTGGTGGCGGCTTTTTACCCGCGCATGAAGTGGGGCCGGTGCGTCCCCACGGTACGGTGACTGGTTGCCAGCGCGCGGCGTGTTTCCTGGCTGGTTAGGCTGTTCAGCAAATGGGCGGCCATTTCGCGTTCTCGGGCGGTCAACGCTGCCTTGACTGGGCGGCGCGGGCTTAGGGCGACGCTGAACAAGTCCCTCGCGGTCTGCGCATCCCTGGCCTCGGGCGGTCTGCTGCGTTGCAAATCCTCGCCATAGCCGAAGCTATGTCTGCGGTTTGCGCCTTGCATCCCATCCCGATCCAGGGCGCGCAGCCTCGCGGGGACTTATGTAGCGTCGCCTTAAATCTTCAAATGCCCAAACGCCGGACTCGCGCTGCATTTTTGCTCTTCATTCGCACCCGGTCACTTGACACCAAAACGTATCGCCCTTGAAGCGGCTATCCGCGCTGTTATCAGGTGATGGCCAAGACGATGGGCGCCACGGCTACGCCATGACAGTGTGGAGTTGACGTTTGCCGCGATGGGACCCAGCCTTTCAGATTCATGGCCGCATATACGCCAATGAATGCCAGCAGCCTCAGCCAGTGCATGACAACGCTGGGTGTGCTGTAGCGTGAGGTGGGCTATGTTGTTGTAGGCATGGCGGCACCGAAAAGTCGGGGGGGGTGTCACTCTAGGCCAGGTTGTTTGTCGGCAGGTGAAGTATGGCTGTACACGCGCTAAAGATGAAAGCCTGGACAGGCCCGTTATGCGTGATCTTGGGGAAAGTACAGCTTGGCCGATGACAGTCTTACTGGGTAAACCCCTACACATCCCACACCAAGTTTTGTCAACACGCCCGCCCCGACTTCTACACTGGATCGCATCACGCCTTGGACTTGAAACAGCCAATGAAACATACAAGACGAAATTTTTGGGCGCTCGGTTTGGCGTCTGCGCTTGCTGTCGTGTCCTGCATGTCGTCCGTCGCGGGATCGCTGTATGGTCTGGCCGGCAAGAGCGTGGACGACAACAATTTCGTGGTGGCTTTCAACGGTTTTTCCGACGAGGCCAAGAAGAACGGCGACACCGCCATTCACATAGGCTCCGCAGGGGCGGCGCACTTCCGGAGTCAGGATGCTGCCATTTCTGCCGCCGTGAAGAAGGGCATCAAAGGTCTGGCCTTGTCCGTCACGTTCTCAGAGTATTTGGTCGAACATTCTCTAAAAGAGGTTTCGGCTGCGGGTATTCCTGTGGTTACCTTTGATTCAGACTTGGGAAGCCGTTACACCCCTTTGCGCAAAGGCTATGTGGGGCCCAACAACGTCGAGTTTGGCCGCAGTTTTGGCGAGTTGGCCAATAAGCTCAAGCCCAGGGGTGGCAAAGTCTGGCTTATGAGTGCCGATGCCCGCGATGTCAACCTGGATGACCGCATCCACGGTATACGTATGGAGCTCAGTGGCAACGTCAATTACCCGCGCGATAAGCGCTTGTCCGGTGAAGGCGGCTGGTTCGAGAATGACCGCAGCCCTTGGTACAGCGGAGACAATAACCCGCGCTCCTTGCAACAGCTCGCGATCAGTTTGGAAGCAGACAACGATGTGTTTATGGCAGTTGGCCACTGGCCGGTCGGCAGCACCGATGCCTACATCAAGACCGTCGCACCATTCAAGGACGACTTGATCAGCAAAAGGAAGATTGTCATCGTCGGCATTGGCTCCCCGAGCCCGGGGCAGCTTGACGTACTGAAAAGCAAGCTGATCTCGGGCTATGTGGTGATTGACTTCTACGAGATCGGTGGCATGGCCTACCGCGCCCTGAAGCAAGCCGTGGAGGGCAAACCACTCCCGGACAAGTCGATTGCCAAAAGCGCTGTTCTGGAATAGAGCCGGCCAAAGGGCTTGAAAGCTCTGGTTTGCGGTGAAGTTTGCGCACGGCTGGCAGCCGCTGCAACGGCGGCTGGCCAAAGTGGTGGAAAATAGCGGGTTTGCTGCCGTTGGCTTCCTCGGCAGGAACACCCGCCCAGTTTTTCGACCTTTTTGCTCCATTCAGCTTCTCCATGCACGACGTAAATTCCTCCAACATCTCTGTCGAGAAGATCGGCGGCACCTCCATGACCGCTTTTGGCGATGTGCTGCGCCACATCGTGCTGCACGACCCCAAGCGCATCTACGGCCGCATTTATGTGGTGTCGGCCTATTCGGGCGTGACCAACCAGTTGCTGGAACATAAAAAGACCGGCGAACGCGGCATCTACGCCCTGTTTGCCGAGGGCAAGGGCTACCAGGACGCGCTGACAGGCCTGGCCGTCAGCCTGAAGAAGATCAACGCCGGGTACGCCGATATCGGCCTGCCGCTGGCCGTGGCCGACGCCTTTATCGACCAGCGTATTGCCCAGGCCCGTGAATACCTGGGGGCCATGCAGCATGTGCTGGCCAGCGGCTATCTGAGCCGCAAGGACGTGCTCTTGGCCGCCCGCGAAGTGCTGGCCTCCATTGGCGAGTCCCACAGTGCGTTCAACTCGGTGGAGATCCTCAAGGCCAATGGCGTGAAGGCCGTGCTGATGGATCTGGCCGGCTTTGACGACAACGAAGCCTGGACCATCGACGAGCGCATTGCCAACAGCTTCAAAGACCTGGACCTGGTCAACAACGTGATTGTGGCTACCGGCTACACCAAGGGCACGGAAGGCATCATGCGCGAGTTTGACCGTGGCTACTCCGAGGTCACTTTCAGCAAGATTGCCGTGGAAGTGCGCCCTGCCGAGGCGGTGATCCACAAGGAATTCCACCTGTCGTCCGCTGACCCCAATCTGGTGGGCCTGGAAAACGCCATTGTGGTGGGCGCTACCAACTACGATGTGGCCGACCAGCTGGCCGACGTGGGCATGGAAGCCATCCACCCTAAGGCTGCCAAGCCCATGGAGCTGGCAGGCATCCCTATCCGCTTGAAGAACACGTTTGAGCCCGACCACCCCGGCACGCTGATCACCAAAGATTTTGTGGGCGAGCGTGCGCGCGTGGAAATTGTGACCGGCACGGACAAGGTCACGCTGATCGAAATCCACGACCCCAGCATGGTGGGCACCGTGGGCTTTGATGCCAGCCTGATGCAGGTGTTCTGCAAGCACGACATCAGCTACATCCTCAAGGCGACCAATGCCAACTCCATTGCCCACTTGGTGTGGGACAACCAGGTTTCGGCTGCACTCTTGGCTGAGCTGGAAGACCTGTACCAGGTGGTGACGGTCAAGCCTAGCGCCATTGTGTGCACCATCGGCTCCAACATCGGCATTCCGGGCGTGCTGGCCAAAGCTGCGCAGGCTCTGGCAGATGCCCAGGTCAACGTGAATTGCGTGTCGCAAACCCTGCGCCAGGTGAACATGCAGTTTGTGATTGAGCGCGAAGACTACAAAACCGCGATCAAGGCGCTGAACATGGCACTGTGCGTCAACTCCGGCACGCCGGTGCCACGCGTCTGATGGCTGCTTAAAACGCTACAAATTCAGTAGCTGGCCGCGCAGATCCTACGGGTGGCGCGGCTTTTTTTTGCCTTCCCTGGGGCGCATAATGGCCGATGACCGACGCCACCCCTCCCCACAAGCGCCGCGTACGTTACGCCGGCACCCACCCTCGCCAGTTTGAAGAAAAATACAAAGAGCTGGACCCCACGCACCATGCGGCCGAGGTGGACAAGGTCATGCAGCGCGGGCAGACGCCTGCGGGCATGCACCGTTCGATTTGCGTCGATGAAATCCTTGCCATCTTGAAGCCCGTGCCGGGCGAAACAGGTGTGGACCTGACCCTGGGCTTTGGCGGCCACATGCTGGCCATGCTGCCGCTGGTGCAGCCCGGTGGGCGCATGTTTGGCATGGATGTGGACCCGATCGAGTTGCCCCGCACGACTGCGCGGTTGCGCGCGGCGGGCTTTGGCGAAGAGGCGCTGACCGTGCACCGCGCCAACTTCAGTGAACTACTCACTTTGCTGCCGCAGGCGGGCGGTGGCTTCGACTTCGCCCTGGCCGACCTGGGCGTGTCGTCGTGCGTGACCCGGCACCGGCTGCGCGATTTGTTGACCGACAACTCCGACGAGCCCTTTGCCCAGCCGTTGGCCGCAGCCCTCCAGGGCCAGTTTCTGGAAACCACGGTGCAGCTGGCCGACCTGGTGCGCGCCACCATGGAGCTGGCCTACAAGCGCAGCATGCCCGCTGAAGAGCGCCTGGCCGAGACCAAGAAGGTGCTGCAGCGCACTTTCCAGGCGCTGCGCATCGAGGTGAATGACGAGTTTGGCGTGCTGGACACCATGCTGCTGAACCTGCCCGCCTGCTTGAAGCCCGGAGGGCGCGTGGCGATTCTGAGCTTTCACTCCGGGGAAGACCGGCGCGTCAAAAAGTGCTTTCAAACCGGTGAGCGCAACGGTACTTTCAGCAGCGTTGCGGCCGATCCGATTCGGGCCTCTTTTGAAGAGCAGCGCAGCAACCCGCGTTCTACGTCTGCCAAGCTGCGCTGGGCAGTGCGGGCGCTGCACTAAGCACAAGCAAGGTGTTTTCCTGCGGTGCTACTGATTTAGTAGCTAGATCCGCACATTCTGTGTGCGCTACAGCCACTTTTGCCTGATTAGGTACATGTCTCAGATCGCAACACACACATGAAAGACCCCGTTCGCCCTGAGCTTGTCGAAGGGCTTGCAAACTGAGCCCTTCGACAAGCTCAGGGCGAACGGTTTTGGTGGTGTGTCTGAGGCAAGTAACTAATCAGCCACTTTTGATAAAAAAATACCCGGGGTGTGAGGCCCGGGTATGTGTTCCGTTTGCGCGTTCCGCTTATGGCGTGGTGGCGACGGTTTCGTTCATGTCCATATCGCGGGTTTCACGCGACAGGTACAGCGCCAACATGGTGATGGCGCCATTGGCGGCCATGTACAGGCCCACGCCCATCAGGCCATAGTTCTTGTTCAGCTCCATGGCCACCAAGGTGGGGATGGAGGCGCCCACGATGGAAGACAGGTTGTACGCCAGCGAAGCGCCCGAGTAGCGCACTTCGGTGGGGAACAGCTCTGGCAGCAGGGCGGCCATGGGGCCAAAGGTCATGCCCATCAGCGCCATGCCGACGACCAGGAATGCCGCCACGGACTGCACGCTGCCTTGGTTCAGGAAGGTCGGCATCAGCAGGCCCAGCACCACGATGCCCGTGGTCACCTTGAGCAGCCAGCTGCGACGGCCTAGCTTGTCAGCCCACACGCCGCCCAGCGTCGTGAAGATGCCAAACACCACCGCGCCCACCAGCAGCAGGCCGGTGAAGGTATTGGGCGGAATGCCTAGGCCCATCGCATGGCCTGCGGGCGACAGCGCCGCCGGGCTCTTGGAATAAACCTGCACAAAAGCCGTCATCAGGTAGAACAGCACGTAGGTGGTGGACATGCAGAAGATGCCGCGCACCAAGGCGCCTGCATGGTGCTTGAACACGGCGCTTACCGGGGCTTGCAGCTTGCGGCCTTCGCGCTCTACCTTTTGGAAGGCAGCGCTTTCGTGCAGATTCAGTCGCACGTACAAGCCCACGGCTACCAGCACGAAGGACATCAGGAAGGGGATGCGCCAGGCCCAGGCGACCATGGCTTCCGTGCCCAGGTAGTGGGTCACCAGGAAGAACACGCCGTTGGCCACAAACAAGCCAATCGGTGCGCCCAGCTGGGGAAAGCTGCCAAACAGGCCGCGCTTGCCCTCAGGCGCGTTTTCAGTGGCGACCAATGCCGCGCCACCCCATTCACCACCCAGGCCAATACCCTGGCCGATGCGGCATACGCACAGCAGAATCGGCGCCAAAATGCCGATGCTTTCGTAATTGGGCAGCAAGCCGATGGCTACCGTAGACAGGCCCATGGTCAGCAGCGAAGCCACCAGCGTGGTCTTGCGGCCGATGCGGTCGCCAAAGTGGCCAAACAGGGCCGAGCCAATAGGGCGGGCCAGGAAGGCCAGCGCCAAGGTAGACAAAGAAAGCAGGGTGGCGGCCGACGGGTCGCCCTTGGGGAAGAACTGGCTGTTGAACACCAGCACCGCAGCAGCGGCGTAGATGTAGTAATCGTAAAACTCGATCGCGGTGCCCACCAGGGACGCGATGGCTACTTTGCCGGGCGTGTTGCCCTGCACAGCAGTAGATGCAGACATGGAAAACCTTTCAGAACATGCTTCTAGATGTGTGCCTGCGGACCTCCGTGTGAGGGCAGTGCACTGGGGGCGGAAATGGGTGGGTGGTTTTCTGCCCGCCAGGCTGGGGATAAACCAGTCGGCATGCCAGGCTGAACAGAGCCGCTGTAAGGCCCTGTTCATAATTCATACATAAACCTGGGGAGTCGCGGATTATGCCTGCTGGTAGGGCGGCCCCACGGCGGCTGTGCGGCGGCCCCCGGGGTGTATGGGGGCATAGAGGCTCTTGCACAGCGTGCGGCAGTGGGGCGGCTGCTAGGCCTGTGGTCTGCTTTATGGGCATTCACGGCGGTTGCCAGTAGGCGGCTTGCTACTGATTTAGTAGCTGCCTGCGCTTGTTTTATCTGGGCTTTACCCCGATTTGCTGCATACTCAGGGCTGGCTGGCGCTGTGGGGCCATGCCACCCTGTGGCGCTACAGCCTTGTTTCCAACCACCCGCGCACGCGCTCCTGATGCCGCCACTTTGGCATCCCTGGCAACTCGCTCACGAAAGTCGATATGCCGGGCTATGCGCTCAAGCAAGAATCTATCCCTGTACTGGGGGTTGCAGCTCTGCAGATCCGCAGCCTGCTGGACCGCCAGCAGTTCAGCGACCCGCAGGGCCAGGCCTTGGCAGTGGGTATCTCCTCTGGCAACTGGCCGCTGTTTGGCATGGTCTGGCCCTCTGGCCTGCAGCTGGCCGCCGCGGTGGCACTGCGCCCCTTGTATGCGGGTGACAGCATTCTGGAGATTGGCTGTGGCCTGGCGCTGGCCAGCATGGTCTGCCACCGGCGCGGTGCGCTGGTGACGGCCAGCGACTGCCATCCGCTGGCGGGGGTATTTTTGCTGGAGAACCTGCGCCTGAACGGGCTGGCGCCCATGCGCTATTGCCACGGCGACTGGTCCCACGTGCCCCAGCAGTTGCCTGGGCAAGACCTGGCGCCCACGGTGCAGGGGCGGTTTAGTTTGATCATGGGCAGCGATGTGCTGTACGAACGCGACGACGGCGGTGCCTTACCCTTATTCATCGAGCGCCACGCCATGCCGGTGAGCGAGGTGCTGATCGTGGACCCGGATCGCGGCAACCGTGCGGCCTTCACCCGGCGCCTGCAGCAGCTAGGCTATGTGCTGGAAGAAACCTTGCTGCGCGACGAGGCGGTGGAGCAGGCACCTGAATACCGTGGGCGGCTGCTGCGTTACCTGCGCCACTGAAGTACCTGGTTCAGTACTTACTTCAGCGTGCTGCCGTCGGAAATGCGGCGCGCATACACGGCCAGCACGATGCGCTCT
>JAPLPK010000227.1 GCA_026400275.1 Burkholderiales bacterium | reverse complement strand
TGGACCTGGCCACCAGCCGCGCTGCCCTGCTGCTGCCGCAGCAAAAAGCCAGCCTGACACGCCCGGTCACCGCCGCGCTGCACAACCTGCGCTGCTGCACAGAACCCTGGCCCGCCTGGTGCAACCTGGCCGACGCCCTGAACGTGGCCGAACAACTGGCCCTGCGCAACATCGCCAGCGACCGCCTGCCCGAAATTCAAGCCGGCCAGAAAATCATGCACGACATCTACCACCGCCAGGACGAACGCGGCACCTGGGCCATGCGCGCCCACGAACTGGACACGCTGGATTTTGCGCTGCAGCTGCACACCATCCAGCTGGGCCTTTGCACTCAGGGCGAGCTGAAAGACAGCATTCAAGCGGTGCAGCGGCGGGTGCAACAGGCGCTCGCGGGCAATGCACCCAAGAACGCGCGGGTTTGTGTGGGGCAGATTGGCATTCAAGCGCAGACCAACAAATCAACCCAAGCGGAGGTGCTGCAGTGATTGCCATTGACCTGTTTGCAGGAGCTGGCGGCTTCAGCACAGGCGCCGCGATGGCCGGCTGCCATGTCGCCTGGGCCGCCAACCACTGGCCCACCGCCGTGCATTGGCACACAGCCAACCACCCGGGCACCCAGCACGCCTGCCAAGACCTTCAGCAGGCCAACTTTCTGGACGCGCCACGGCATGACCTGCTTCTGGCCAGCCCAGCATGCCAGGGCCACAGCCTGGCGCGCGGCAAAGACAAGCCGCACCACGACGCGCTGCGCTCCACCGCATGGGCCCTGGTCACTTGCGCTGAAGTGCACCGCCCGGCTGTTGCCATTGTGGAAAACGTCCCCGAGTTCGCCGGCTGGACGCTCTACCAGGCCTGGTGTGCAGCAATGCACGCCCTGGGCTACGCGCTGGCACCCATGGTGCTAGACAGCGCCGACCATGGCGTACCCCAGCACCGCCGCCGCCTGTTTGTGGTGGCCACGCGCAGCAAGCACCCGGTGGCGCTGCGCCTGCCACAGCGGGCGCACACGCCGGCCGCGTCAGTCATTGACATCAACGCTGGACGCTGGTCAGCCATCAACAAGCCCGGCCGCAGCAGCCGCACACTGGCCCGCATCGAAGCCGGCCGCCGCGCACATGGCGCACGTTTCCTGGCCCCGTACTACGGCAGCGGCAGCGGCCAGACAGGCCGCAGCCTGGGCCGACCCATCGGCACGCTGACCACCCGCGCCAGGTGGGCGCTGATCGACGGCGAGCGCATGCGCATGGTGCTGGCAAGCGAAGGCCTGGCGCTCATGGGCTTCAGCAACAACTACCAGCTGCCGGCCAGCGAGGCGCAGGCTTGGCACTTGATTGGCAACGCCGTGAGCCCGCCAGTGGCGTGCGATCTGATCAATGCGCTGCGGGTGGCGGCTTGAGCCTCAACGTTTAGCTTGAGCCGACTAGGAGGCGCTGACCATGAATGAAGAAGCCACAAGGCCGCCCGCCGACGAAGGTCGGCTCGAAGCGCCAGTGGGGCGGCCTGTTCCGGAGCGCAGGGAATGTGACGCGCCGGTATGCCTGTGGTGCGCCCGGCCAGGCTGGGACACCTGCGACAGCTACTACGACACCTACACCTGCGAGGCCAGACTATGAAGGCGAAACCGATGCTGCTGGTGCCCGGTGCGGGCTACGTGGAGTGCGAAGCCCATGAGGCCACGCACCTGGCGCTGCGCATTCCTGGGCCGACCGGTCTGCTGACGCTGCCTGTGCTGCAAGGCAACACCACGCGGGCCGGCACCGGCTGCTGGACGTGGAACGGCAGCACCGACGCGCCCACGCTGCGCCCGAGCGTGCTGACGCAGTACGACGGCGCCGACCGCCAATGGCGCTGCCACTCGT
>JAPLPK010000013.1 GCA_026400275.1 Burkholderiales bacterium | reverse complement strand
TTTCTGCTGCCTTCGAACAGCAGGCCGTTCCATTCCTGCAGCGGGTACTGCTTCAGGTTCAGGCAGGGGTCTTGGGCGAAATGCGGAGCGCCCAGCAGCGTGCCGGTGGGCGTGCCATTGCCGCCGCTGTAGGTCCAGCGGTGCAGCGGGCAGACGATATTGCCGCCGGCGCTGCCCTGCTGGTTGGTGTTCAGCGAACCCCGACCCTTGAGCATCACCGCCTGGCGGTGCCTGCATACGTTGGAAACCAGTTCCACGCCGTTCGGCGTACGCACCAGCGCGCGGCCTTCGCCCTCTTGCGGCAGGGCGTAGTAATCGCCCACCTCGGGCACGGCCAGGTTGTGGCCGACATAGCGTGGCCCTCGCTGGAAGAGGGTTTCGATCTCGCGCTGAAACAGCGCTTCGTCAAAATAGCTTGAAACTGGTAGTTGGCTTGAGGCCTGCTGCAGTTGAAGACTTAAATCAGACATGGTTGTCCTGACCTAGAGACTCCCCCTATGAAGGGGCAGGTTAGGCGCGAATCCAGGGATTTTGCGCGGGAAGAAGCTCCGGCGGTGCAGCAAATGCACGGTCACCGGTGGCGAAAAGAGGGCCGATTGTACCCGCCGGGGTGTTTTGGGCTGGCGCGTGCGGCGCAGGCGCCCGTGCCAGCCCGTAAAATCCCCCCTCTTTGCCGATTCCAACCTCTGCCCCACCCATGCCCAAGGCCGCCGCCAAAACCGTATCCGACGCCCCGCCAGAGGCCTTGCCTGCCAGCTACGAGGCTGCCCAGCAGGAGCTGGAGCAACTGGTCAGCCGCCTTGAATCGGGCCAATTGCCCCTGGAACAGCTGCTGTCCGGTTACCAGCGCGGCGCCCAACTGCTGCAGTTCTGCCGCGACCGGCTGGACGCGGTGGAACAGCAGATCAAGGTGCTGGACCAGGGTGTACTGAAGCCATGGACGCAAGAATGAAGACCACCGCATTTGATTTATCCCGCTGGAGCAGCCAGCAGCTGGCCCGTGTAGAACAGGCCTTGAGCGACTGGGTAGCCGCTGGCGGTGTGGTCGACGACGAACATCCCGCCCCCGCCGCGCTGCGCGAGGGCATGCGCTACGCCGTGCTGGACGGCGGCAAACGCCTGCGCCCCTTGCTGGTGCTGGCCGCCCGCGAAGCCGTGGCCACCGGTGAAGCCGCCACCGCCACGGCGGGCCTGGACGACGCAGCCCTGCGTGCCGCCTGCTCGGCCGAGCTGATCCACGCCTATTCGCTGGTGCATGACGACATGCCCTGCATGGACAACGACATCCTGCGCCGTGGCAAGCCCACGGTGCATGTGCAGTTTGGCGAGGCCCAGGCCCTGCTGGCTGGCGATGCGTTGCAGGCTCTGGCATTTGAATTGCTCACGCCCGAAGGCAGCGAAGCCCCGGCCAGCGTGCAGGCCACGCTTTGCCGCCTGTTGGCCCAGGCCGCGGGCTACCAGGGCATGGCCGGTGGCCAGGCTATCGACCTGGCCAGCATCGGCCTGGCGCTGAGCGAAGACCAGTTGCGCTGCATGCACCGCCTGAAGACCGGCGCCCTGCTGCAGGGCAGCGTGATGATGGGCGCAGCCTGCAAACAGGGCGC
The DNA here is from genome assembly GCA_026400275.1 of Burkholderiales bacterium. Classification (GTDB taxonomy): domain Bacteria; phylum Pseudomonadota; class Gammaproteobacteria; order Burkholderiales; family Burkholderiaceae_C; genus Rhodoferax_B. Next base: position 16,693 of record JAPLPK010000013.1, on the reverse strand, counting down.
GCTGTCCGCCACCGCCCATGCGGCGCTGCGTGACTACGGTGCCGCGCTGGGCCTGGCTTTCCAGGTGGTGGACGATATTCTGGACGTTACCTCCGACGCCGCCACCCTGGGCAAAACCGTGGGCAAGGACGCCGCCCAGGACAAACCCACCTATGTATCCCTGCTGGGCCTGGAGCGCTCCACCGCCTACGCCCAGGAGCTGCTGGCCCAGGCCCTGGCCGCGCTCGACGCCAGCGACCTGCCCAACACCCAGGCGCTGCGTGCCCTGGCCGATATGGTGGTAAACCGGTCCAGCTGATATGGCACACCCCCAGTCTTCGCGCACTATGTGTCGCTACGCCAACCCCCTTGCAGGGGGCAACACCGCCAGCCCGGCAGAGCCGGTTCTGGGGTGTTCTGGCGAGGTCCGTTGTTTACGCCTCCACAAGAATTGAAACTATGCCTACCGCGAAACCATCGACCTTTCCGCTGCTGGAAACTATCAACGACCCGGCGGACCTGCGCCTGTTGCCCCGCACCGAGCTGAAACCGCTGGCCGACGAGCTGCGCGCGTTTGTGATCGACAGCGTGTCCAAAACCGGTGGTCACCTCAGTTCGAACCTGGGTACGGTGGAGTTGACGGTGGCATTGCACTACGTGTTCAACACCCCGGAAGACCGCCTGGTGTGGGACGTGGGCCACCAGACCTATCCGCACAAAATTTTGACCGGCCGACGCGACCGTATGGCCTCGCTGCGCCAGCTGGGCGGTTTGTCTGGCTTCCCGACCCGCTCGGAGAGCCCTTTCGACGCGTTCGGCACGGCGCATTCCAGCACTTCCATCTCGGCTGCGCTGGGCATGGCCCTGGCGGCCAAGCAAAAGGGTGAAAACCGCCGTAGTGTGGCCATCATCGGCGACGGCGCCATGAGCGCCGGCATGGCTTTCGAGGCGCTGAACAATGCCGGCGTCAGCGACTGCAATTTGCTGGTCATCCTGAACGACAACGACATGAGCATCAGCCCGCCCGTGGGCGCGCTGAACCGCTACCTGGCGCAATTGATGAGCGGCCAGTTCTACGCCGCCGCCAAGAGCGTGGGCAAGCAGGTGCTCAAGGGCGCGCCGCCGCTGTTCGAGCTCGCCAAGCGGTTTGAGCAGCATGCCAAGGGCATGGTGGTGCCGGCCACGCTGTTCGAGCAGTTTGGCTTTAATTACATCGGCCCCATCGACGGGCACGACCTGGACTCGCTGATCCCCACGCTGGAAAACATCAAGCACCTGACCGGCCCGCAGTTCCTGCACGTGGTCACCAAAAAAGGCCAGGGCTACAAGCTGGCCGAGGCCGACCCCGTGGCGTACCACGGCCCTGGCAAGTTCGACCCGGCCGTGGGTCTGCAAAAAGCCAGCGGCGCCAGCAAGCCTACTTTCACCCAGGTGTTTGGTCGCTGGCTGTGCGACACCGCCGCGCAGGACAGCCGCCTGGTCGGCATCACCCCCGCCATGCGCGAAGGCTCCGGTCTGGTGGAGTTCGAAAAGCTGTTTCCAGACCGCTACTTCGACGTGGGCATTGCCGAGCAACATGCTGTGACCTTCGCTGCCGGCCTGGCCTGCGAAGGCTTGAAGCCGGTGGTGGCAATCTACTCCACCTTCCTGCAACGCGCCTACGACCAACTGATCCATGACGTGGCCTTGCAGAATTTGCCGGTGGTGTTCGCGCTGGACCGCGCCGGTCTGGTCGGTGCCGATGGCGCGACGCACGCGGGCGCTTACGACATCCCGTTCCTGCGTTGCATTCCGAACATGGGTGTGGCCTGCCCGGCTGACGAGAACGAATGCCGGCGCCTGCTGAGCAGTGCGTTTGCGCAGGACAACCCGGTCGCTGTGCGCTATCCGCGCGGCGCGGGTGCCGGTGCGGCCATGGAAGCCGGTCTGCAGCCGCTGCCTTATGGAAAGGGCGAGATCCGCCGCCAGAGCAAGCAGACTTCGGGCATCGCCATCCTGGCCTTCGGCACCCTGCTGTACCCGGCACTGGCCGTGGCCGAGAAGCTGGACGCCACCGTGGTGAATATGCGCTGGGCCAAGCCGCTGGACGTGGAACTGCTGCTGCAGGTCGCCGCCAGCCACGCGGCCCTGGTGACAGTGGAAGACGGTGCTGTCATGGGCGGTGCCGGCAGTGCGGTGCTGGAGGCTCTGCAGGCTGCGGGCGTGAACGTGCCGGTGCTGCAGCGGGGCCTGTCCGACGACTTCATCGAACACGGCGACCCGGTGAAGCTGATGGCGATGCAAGGCCTGGACGCTGCCGGCATTGAGGCATCTATAGAAAAACGCTTTCCAGCGCAGGTAAGTACTGCGAAGTCCGCTCTTAAATTGGTAGCGTAATTTGCTTCGCTAGCTGGCACTCAATGGGCAGTCGCCGTCCCGTGGGCAGGGGAGCCGGCACCCTGTAAAAGGCGCCAGAATCCACCTTGCATGCAGCTCAGCGCTGCGTGCCCCAGCGGCGCACGGTGAAGCGCTCCAGCGTCTGGAACACCAGGCTTTCTACCAGCAAGCCGATCACGATGACCATCACCAGGCCGGCGAACACGCGGTCGGTGAACAGCTCGTTGCGGTTCTGGAAGATGTACCAGCCCAGGCCACCTTTGCCCGAGGATGCGCCGAACACCAGCTCGGCCGCGATCAGGGTGCGCCAGGCAAAGGCCCAGCTGATCTTCAACCCGGCCAGGATCGATGGCAGCGCGGCCGGCACCAGAATTTGCAGCACATAGCGCAGCCCCCTCAGCCCATAGTTGCGCCCGGCCATGCGCAGGGTTTCGGGCACCGCCTGGAAGCCGGCGTAAGTGTTCAAGGCCAGCGGCCACAGCACGGAATGGATCAGCACGAACACCAGGCTACCCTGGCCTAGCCCGAACCACAGCAGGGCCAGCGGCAGCAGGGCGATGGCCGGCAGCGGGTTCAGCATGGCCGTCAGTGTGGCCAGCAGGTCACGCCCAAGCTGGGTCGATACCGCCAGTGTCGTCAGCACAAAGGCGGCGATGACGCCGCCGATATAGCCTTGCAGCAGCAGGCTCAGCGAGATGCGCGTCTTGGTGATGAGCTCGCCACTGGCCAGGCCGTCGACCAGCGCATGGCCGGTCTGCAGCGCGGTGGGCAGCAGCAGGTCGTTGTTCTGCAGGCGGGCCACGATTTCCCAGAGGATCAGCAGCGCCACCAGGATCAGACCACGGCGCAGCCAGGCCTGCTCCCAGACGCGGGCTGTCCAGGGCAGCAGGCGCTCCACATGTGTGTCGGGCAGGGCTTCGAGCACGCGCTCGTATTCGGCCCGGATGGGCGGATTCAAAGTGCTCATGCAATCTTTCGGGGCAGTGCGGTGGCTGGTGTCGGGCTGCCATCCGCTTCTTCATTGAACAGCAGGCGGTGGATGCGCTGCGCAGCGGCCTGGAAATCGGCACCGCCCTGGCTGTGCATGCCGAAGTCGTGGCTGTTGATCTCGGCACGGACGCGGCCAGGGTGGGGTGACAGCAGGCCGATGCGGTTCCCGACCACCAGCGCTTCCTCGATTGAATGCGTGACGAACACAAGGGTGAAGCGCACCTCTTCCCACAGCGCCAGCAGCTCTTCTTGCATCTTGCGGCGCGTCAGTGCGTCTAGCGCGGCAAAGGGCTCGTCCATCAGCAAGACCTTGGGCTGCATGGCCAGCGCGCGGGCAATCGCCACGCGTTGCTTCATGCCGCCCGACAAGGTGTTCGGGTAGGCCTTGGCGAAGGCCGACAAGCCCACCTTGTCCAGGTAGTGCAGCGCGCGTTCATGCGCTTCCTTCTTGCCCAGGGTGCGGGATGCCAGCAGCGGGAATGCCACGTTGTCGAGCACGGTTTTCCATGGCGGCAGCTGGTCGAATTCCTGGAACACGACGATGCGGTCGGGCCCGGGCTGGGTCACCTTGCGGCCGGCGATGCGGATCTCGCCTTCCACGGGCGCGATGAAGCCTGCCATGGCTTTCAGCAGGGTTGATTTGCCGCAGCCGGAGGCGCCCAGCAGCACGAAGCGGTCGGCCTCGAATACGTTCAGGCTGACCTGGTGGGTGGCGCGCACCAACCGGGCTGGCGTGCGGTATTCCAGGCTGACGCCATCGACTTCCAGCAGTGGTGTGTCAGGTACGGATTTCAAATTGGTCACGGTGGCCATGGCGTGCTCAGCTGCCCGGCTGGGCGTAGGCTTCTTCGAAGAAATAGTCTTTCCACGATGCGGCGCGGTTTTTCAGTACCCCCAGTTTGTTCAGCTCGTCGGCATACACATAGGTGCGGAAGGGCGAGATGGTGAAGTCGTTCTCCGGGTCTTCCACTATTCTGCGCACAAAGTCCGGCGGCAGCTTGGACTTCTGCACGCGGATGAAGGTCTCGGCGGCCTTGGGCTTGTTGGCCTTGATCCATTGCGATGCCTCGACCAGCGCGGCGTAGAAGGCCTTGTAGGTTTTGGGGTTCTCGTCGTGGAATTTCTGCGTGGTGTACAGCACGTTGAAGGTGGCCGGGCCACCCAGAATCTCGTACGAGCTGATGACCTTGTGCACGTTCTTGTTTTCCAGCGCCTGGTAGTAGAAGGGTGCGCTGGAGAAATGCGTGTTGATCTCCGAGCCGCCAGCGATCAGCGCGGCAGTGGCATCGGGGTGGGCCAGGCTCACCGAGATATTGTCGAAGCGCTTGAAGTCGTCTTTGCCGTACAACTTGGCGGTCTCGATCTGCAGCGTGCGTGACTGGAAGCCGGTGCCGGCTGCCGGCACGGCGATGCGGTCCTTGTCGCCCAAGTCTTTCAGTGTCTTGACCTTGGGGTTGTTGCTGAGCAGGTAGTTGGGCAGCGAGCCGAGGGCGGCTACGGCCTTCACGTTCTGCCGGCCCTTGGTGCGGTCCCACAGCGTCAGCATGGGCGGCACGCCGGCCGAGACCACGTCCAGCGCGTTGGCCAGCAGGGCTTCGTTCATGGCGGTGGCGCCAGAGATCTGGGTCCAGTCCACATCAATGTTCAGGCCCTGGGCCTTGCCGTGTTTTTCGATCAGTTTCTGGTCTTGCACCACGTCGAGCACCAGGTAGCCGATGCCGAATTGCTGGGCGATGCTGATGCGGCCTTCGGCCTGGGCTGTGAGCGCTACCGTGGCTAGCGCCAGGCCAGCGACGAGGCGGGTAAGAGTGAATGGCATGGTGTTCTTAAAAAGGCGCATTGCCTTCGATGGTGGTGCGGAATAGCTTGCGGCGTAGGTGGTCGGGCGTGCCGGCGGCTAGGTGCGTGACCGAGCGGTTGTCCCAGAACACCATGTCGTGAGGCTGCCAGACGTGGCGGTAGACCAACTCGGCGCGGGACGTGTGGGCGAATAGTTCGTCCAGCAGGGCGCGGCTTTCGTCTTCGGGGATGCCGACGATGCGGGTGGTGAAATGCTCGCTGACGAACAGCGCCTTGCGGCCATTCTCCGGGTGGGTGCGCACGACGGGGTGCACAGCAGGCTGCACCTCGTCCAGCTGGGCTTGCGTCAGCTTGGGGCGCCAGGGGTTGCGGGCGCGCAGCTCTTCGTATTTGGCCAGGTAGGAATGCTCGGCGCGCAGTCCGGCCACGGCGTTTTGCAACGCGCCGGGCAGGGTGTCCCAGGCGGTGTGCTGGTTGGCGAACAAGGTGTCGCCGCCTTTGCTGGGCAGTTCCTGTGCGTGCAGCAGCGAGCCCAGGCTGGGCTTTTCCTTGTACGACAGGTCAGAGTGCCAGTAAGCGCCGGCATCGCCCAGGCCGATAGGTTGGCCGTTTTCCTTGATGTTGGAGACAACCAGAATTTCCGGGTGGTTTTGCAGCTGAAAATTCTTCAGCACGTGGATCTGCAGCGGCCCAAAGCGCGCGCTGAAGTCCACCTGCTGCTGCGGTGTGATGCGCTGGTCGCGGAACACCAGTACGTGGTGCTCCAGGTGGGCGCGGTGGATGCGTGCAAAGTCACTGGCAGCCAATGGCCGGCTTAGATCCAGGCCCAGCACCTCGGCGCCCAGCGGGGCGTCGAAAGTGCGTATCTCAAGTGCTTGCGTCGTAGCTGTGTGGGTGGGTGTGCGTTCCAGGGTCGTTGTCATCGTATGCCTTGTCAGATGGGTACCACGGGTACCGAATGTGTGGGCGAATGTAGGACGGCTGCGCTGGAAAGAGAACGATTAATTCGGCGTTTGCTAACTACCAAAACATATGAGCGGGATGTGGGGTCTGGCGTCGGTACGGTTGGTCATAAGAGAAATAGCCCGCTGGCGCACACCTTATCTGCGCTGGCAGCTATTGAATATGTAGCACTATGGGCCGGTGCGCGCAGGGGAAAACCCGTGCGAAATCGGCTGTTAAGCCTCCCTACAATCTGCGCAGACTACCGTCTACCCCCTGCGCCTGCGGGGCTGCACTTATTCATCGGAGGGAGATTTTTCATGGACCGTCGTTCTCTTATCAAACATTCCGGTATTGCGGGTGTACTGGCTGCGGGCATGGCGCCTGCAGCACACGCCCAGGCCGCCGTGCGTTGGCGCCTGGCCTCTAGCTTTCCCAAACCGCTGGACACGATTTACGGCGGGGCCGAGGTGTTTACCAACGCGGTGAAAGCCATGTCGGGCGGCAAGTTTGAAATCTCGGTGCATGCCGGCGGCGAGCTGATGCCCCCGTTCGGCGTGGTGGACGGCGTGCAGCAGGGTTCGGTGGAGATGTGCCACACCGTGCCGTACTACTTCTACGGCAAGAACCCCGCGTTTGCCATCGGTGCTGCCATTCCTTTCGGCATGAATGCACGCCAGATGAACGCCTGGATGATGCATGGCAACGGCCGCAAGCTGATGAACGAGTTCTATGCCAACTACGGCATGGTCAGCTATGCCGGCGGCAATACCGGCACGCAGATGGGTGGCTGGTTCCGCAAGGAAGTGAAGACCGTGGCCGACCTGAAGGGCCTGAAGATGCGCCTGGGCGGCGGCCTGGTCGGCGAGGTGATGGCCAAGATGGGCGTGGTGCCCCAAAGCCTGCCTGGTGGCGAGATCTACCAGGCGCTGGAAAAAGGCACGATCGACGCGGCCGAATGGGTAGGCCCCTACGACGATCAGAAGCTGGGCTTTGCCAAAGTGGCGCCCAACTACTACTACCCCGGCTGGTGGGAGGGCGGTCCCGAGGTGGACTTCTTCATCAACAAGAAGGCCCTGGATGCGCTGTCGCCCGAGAACAAGGCCATCGTGGAAGCCGCCACCACCGTTGCCGCAGTCGACATGCTGGCCAAGTACGACGCACGTAACCCGGAAGCGCTGAAGCAACTGCTGGGCTCCAAGATCAAGCTGCTGCCTTTCTCCAAGGACATTCTGGATGCATCCTTCAAGGCGGCCCAGGCCGTGTACGAAGAGAACGATGCCAAGAGCCCCGAGTGGAAGAAGATTTTTGCCGACTTCCGCGCCTTCCAGCGCAACCAGGTGGCCTGGTTCCGCGTGGCCGAAGGCCGCTTCGACAGCTATATGCAAAGTATCAAACTCTAGAACACCCCCAGGCTGCGCTTCGCTGCGCCAACCCCCCTCGCATCGGTTTATAAAACCGATGCGACATGCAGTGGGCGATACCAGTGGCCCGGCAAAGCCGGTTCCACGGTATCACTGGAATAGAAAAACCGCGCCGAGGCGCGGTTTTTTCATGGGCGCAGTTTTTTATGGCTTGCGGAATTCCTGCAACTCGCGCACCAGGCGTTCGAATTCGGCTATGAGTGTCGGCGTGGCGCCGTAGAACACATCGAACTTGCCCATCAACGTGCGCACATAGAGGCGCGGGGCGATCAGCCAGTCCAGGCCGCGCACGCGTATTAGCTTGCCATAGGCCAGGTCGTCATAGGCCAACTGCTTGTTCCAGATCCAGCTCTGGTGCAAGCCCTCCAAGCTGATGCGGGTGCGGCTGCGCAGGATGTGCCACCAGGTCCAGGCCATCAGCACCAGCCCGGCAATGAACCACCCCACGCCGGTGGTGCGCCCGGTGCCCAGCACTCCACTGGTGAATAGTTGCGCCAGCCAGACCGCGCAGCCGCCCACGATGGCGGTGGTCAACAGCTTGAACAATGGCGAGAACGCCGTGTCTTCCACCGGCTGGCCGCCGCTCGGCACGAAACGGAAAGGAGCGGGACCCAAGGCTCAGGGCTTCGCGGGTTCAGAGGTGGGCGCCGATGCTGCATCTGCGGGCGCATCTGCTGCGGGGGCATCGCCAAACGGGTTTTCGCCCGCGCTGTCGGACTTTTGCAAATCGTCCACAGGCACCTCGATCTGGATCTTCTCGGTGTCGATCTTTTCTTCCTTGGGCAGGAAGACGGTCACAGTCTGCGGCACAAAGATCACGATGGCCACCAGGATCAGCTGCATCAGTACCCAGGGGATGGCGCCCATGTAGATGTCGTTCGACTGGATCGGCTTCTCGATGCGCTTTTCCTTGAACAGCGTATCGGCAATGCCGCGCAGATAGAACAGCGCAAAACCAAACGGCGGGTGCATGAAGCTGGTCTGCATGTTCACGCACAGCAGCACGCCAAACCACACCAGGTCGATGCCCAGCTTGGCCGCCACCGGGCCCAGCATGGGCAGGATGATGAAGGCGATCTCGAAGAAGTCCAGGAAGAAGGCCAGGAAGAAGATGAACACGTTGACGGCGATCAGGAAGCCGATCTGCCCGCCTGGCAGGCCGGTCAGCATGTGCTCCACCCACTTGGCGCCGTCCACGCCCTGGAAGACCATGGAAAACACGCGTGCGCCGATCAGAATGAACACCACCATGGCCGTCAGCCGCATGGTGCTGACCATGGACTCCCAGATCAGCGGCAGCGTCAGCCGCCGGTGCAGAGCGGCCAGCAGCAGTGCGCCGACCACGCCCATGGCGCCGGCTTCTGTCGGTGTGGCGATGGCGGTATCAATGCCCGGCAGGCCGCCCATGGAGCCCAGCACGGCAAAGATCAGCACGGCCGAGGGGATGATGCCGCGCAGGCACTTGGCCCACAGCTTGGCGCCGCTCAGCGTGCGGGCGGTTTTGGGGATGCCCGGAATGTGGTCGGGCTTGAAGACGCCCAGCAAAAATGTGTAGCCCGCAAAAATCAGCACCTGCAGGATGGATGGGCCCCAGGCGCCACGGTACATGTCGCCCACCGAGCGGCCCAATTGGTCGGCCATCACGATCAGCACCAGCGAGGGCGGCACCAACTGGGTGATGGTGCCGGACGCCGCCAGCACGCCGGTGGCGTAGCGCATGTTGTAGCCGTAGCGGATCATCACCGGCAGCGAGATCAGCGCCATGGCAATCACCTGGCCTGCCACCGTGCCGGTGATGGCACCAAGGATGAAGCCGACGATGATGACCGAGTAGCCCAGGCCGCCCTTCACTGTGCCGAATAACTGGCCCATGGAGTCCAGCATGTCCTCGGCCAGGCCGCATTTTTCCAGCACGGCACCCATGAAGGTGAAGAAGGGAATTGCCAGCAACAGGTCGTTCGACAAAATGCCGAAGATGTTGATGGGCAGGTTCTCCATGAAGACTGCCGGGAACCAGCCCATCTGGATCGCAAACAGGCCCGAGGCCATGCCTAGCGCCGATAGCGAAAAGGCTACCGGGAAGCCGATCAGCATGATCAGCACCAGCCCGCCGAACATCATCGGCGCGAAATTTTCCATCTGCATGTTGTGTCCCGAAAAGCGTTAAATCTTGAAGGCTGGAGTGCTCACTGCACCGGCTTCTCGTAGTGGGTGTCCATCTCGAATTTGCCTTGCAGGTAGGCGATGCGCTTGATGACCTCCGACAGGCCCTGCAGAAACATCAGCGCGAAACCCAGTGGCAGCAGCATCATGGCGGGCCAGCGAATCAGGCCGCCGGCGTTGTTCGACATTTCGCCCGAACGCAGCATGCCGATGAACAGTGGCCAGCTCAGCCAGGCGATGGTGGCCATCACCGGCAGCAGAAAGAACACCAGGCCGAACAGGTCCACATACACCGGGGCATGGCCTTTGAGTCGGCCGTAGAAGATGTCCACGCGCACATGCTCATTCAGCTTGAGCACCACCGGCGCGCCCAGCATCACGGTGATGGCAAACATATACCACTGGATCTCCAGCCAACCGTTGGAGCTGATGTCCAGCCCATAGCGCACGAAGGCGTTGCCGGCAGATATAAAGGCTGCGGCCAGCACCGCCCAGGCGGCAATGCGGCCCATTTGGTGGCTGATCCAATCCATGCCGAGGGCAAGCTTGAGTAATCCGGACATGGTGTCACTCCGATACAGAAAAAGATAGGGCGCTGCCCTTGGCTGCGGCGATGGAGGCCGCTTTTTTGCAGCGCACGATGATAGCTTTGTAACGTACGCCCGATGCCGCGGCAGGGGCCGGGTTTACGCCTAGATGGCCCTCTGGCGGATGAGGGTCGGCATTTATTGTTTCTGCATGTAAAGCGCTGCCGTGCTATTTAAAAAGTAGCTGCATACGCTTTATTTATATGCGCTAGCGGTATTTTTGTATTTTGGAAACCAGGTCGCTTGGCGGTGCTGAAGGGGTCATTTGTGCGGATTGCTTACCAAGTTGCGAGCCCGGTTTGCTTGCACACCGGCATTCTGACCCCCATAACTTGAGATGCCCAGCTGCAGTACTGCTGCCTGGCCTTCAAGTGACTCACCCCAAAAGGAGCCAATACATGCATTTCCAACATTCAAAAGCACTTACGTTCGGCATGGAGCTGGAACTGCAGATCGTGGACGACGCCACCGGCCGTCTGTCCCCCAGCAGTGCCGCGCTCTGGCGCGAACTGGAAGTGCTGCCGGAGCATGAACGCTTCTCCCTGGAGGCAACCCAATCCACCATCGAGGTGACAACCTCGGTGCACGAAGATGCCGACGCCATGGAAGACGAGGCGCGCGAACTGGTGCGCACCGTGAAGCAGATCGCCCGCCGCCAAAGTGCCGACCTGCGCGGTGGCGGCACACACATCTTGCAGTTCTGGAACGAGCACGAGTTCACCGAGACCGAGCGTGCAGCCGAGCTGCATGCCAAGTACGGCTTCCTGCCTAAACGCTTTTCCACCTACGGCATGCACGTGCACGTGGGCGTGCCCGGCAAGGAGGAGGCGATCCAAGTGGCCAACGTGCTGCAAAGCCTGTGCCCGTTGTTTATTGCCCTGTCTGCGGCATCGCCGTTTCAGCAAGGTGTGGATACCGGCTTTTGTGCTGCGCGCCCGCTGGAGCCGCTGGTCTACCCCTACGGTGGCCCTATGCCGCGTGTGGAGAACTGGGCGGCGTTTGAAAAGGTGGCCCAGGAAATTTTCGACTCCGGCCTGGCCAAAAGTTTGAAAGATATTTATTGGGACGTGCGTCCCAAACCCGAGTTCGGCACGGTGGAAGTGCGCGTGTTTGACACGCCGCTGAGCGTGCGCAAAGCCGTGTCCCTGGCGGCCTTCACCCGCGCCTGCGCGGCCCTGGCCTTGCAGGGCGAGCTGGGTTATGCCGCCACTCCGATTCCATATAACACCGAGCGTGTCAGCCGCTTCATGGCTTGCCGCGACGGTATGGATGCCCACCTCTTCAATCCCGCAGTCGGCGAGTGGATGCCGGCGCGCAAGTGGTTCAACCGTTTGGTGGAGCGCATGCTGCAGCAACCCTTGTGCGATGCGGATGCACGCAGAATTCGCAGTCTGCACAAGCTGATGGCCGAGGAGCAGGACTCCGACATCATGCGTGACACCTGGGGCGATATCGTCAACCGTTCGCCCGCCATGGCGCACTGGGTGCCTGGTCCGCGCGAATATGCCTTCAACTCGCGTGAGCATTGCGCGCGGCTGTTAGCGTAAAGCTGGGGCGCGCCCGTTGGCGGGCGTTACAAATGCGGGTATTTGGGTGAATAATGGCCCATGTCCTCCACCCTGCCACGGGCCTTGCCGGGCTCTATCGATGCGCCGTCCATGCGCAGCGCGGGCCACGACCTGCTGTCGCTGGCGCTGATGGATGCGCGCAACCACACCCTGCATTTGTTGGACCAGTTTGAGTCGGCCCAGATGGGCTTACCGCACGGCCTGCAGCCCCGCTGGCTGGCCGGCCATATCGGCTGGATGGCCGAGGCCTGGCTGGGCCGCAATACCCAGCGCAGCCGGGGTACGGAATGCGCCTTTCAGCCCACCCGGCTGGCATCCATAGAGCCCCATGCAGACGTCTGGTGGAACCAGGAGCAGATGGAGGGCCGTGGCGCCGCATTCGCGCCAGACCTGGCTACCACCAAGAACTTCCTGCTGCAAACGCTGGAGAGCACGCTGGAGCTGCTGGAGAAGACGCCCGACAACGACGCCGCGCTGTACTTCTACCGCCTGGCCCTGTTCCATGAAGACCTGCGCGGCGAGCAAATGATCACCCTGGCACAGGTGCACGGCGTGCCTCTGCAATTGCAGCCACCCGCAGGCATGGCCGCGCGGCCACCGCTGCAGATGCCAGCCTGCCAGTGGCAGCTCGGATCGCAGCCGGGCGGCTTTGTGTTTGACAACGAAAAATGGGCGCATGCGGTCGCACTGCCCGCGTTCGAGATCGACGCGCAGCCCGTCAGCTGGGCCCAGTACGTGGAGTTTGTGGACGACGGCGGCTACGACAATTCCACCTGGTGGCAGCCCGAGGGCTGGGCCTGGCTACAGGGCATGGACGAGAAAGAAGGCCGGCGCGCACCGCGCTATGTAGACCAGATCGGCGTGGCCAGCGGCGCTGTGCTGCAAAACCGGTTTGGCGTGCGTCTGCGCGCTGCGGGCCAGCAGCCGGCCATGCACATGAGCTGGTGGGAAGCCGATGCCTGGTGCCGCTGGGCCGGGCGTCGCCTGCCCAGCGAGGCTGAGTGGGAATATGCGGCCATGCATGCGGCCCGTAGGGGTTTCCATTGGGGGGATGTGCACGAATGGACAGCCAGCACCTTCCGGCCCTGGCCCGGTTTTAGCGCTGACCCGTGGATGGCCTATTCCGTGCCCTGGTTTGGCCACGCCAAGGTGATGCGTGGCGCGTCGTTTGCCACGCGTGCGCGCATGAAGCACCCCAAGCACCGGGGTTTTGCCCTCCCTGGTGATGACGTACGTTTTGTCGGCTTCCGCTCATGTGCTGCTTGATTGCTATATAAATAGTAGCTATTGGCGCTGTATTTACCTGCGCTGGCGGCCTATTTTTTATATATTGCAAAGTGATGGGGTGATGCGCAACGCGATGCCGCCGTGGTGTCGCTATGGATTAGGATGGTCCCATCTTTCTACCCTGTGCCTGCCATGACCGAGCCCCGCCTCCACTACGTCTCTTGCCCCGGCCCTGCAGCCACCCGCAACGCGCCAGACGCCAGCGGCCACCGCATGGCCTACTGGGAATGGGGCGAGCCAACCAACCCCCATGTCGTGCTGTGCGTGCACGGGCTGACGCGCCAGGGCCGCGACTTCGATGTGCTGGCCCAGGCCCTGAGCCGCAGCGCCCGCGTGGTCTGCCCGGATGTGGTGGGCCGTGGCCAAAGCGATTGGCTGCAAGACCCGCAGGCCTACCAGATGCCCACCTACGCTGCCGACATGCTGGCGCTGCTGGCCCAGCTGCACCAGCAGTCCCCGGTGCAGACCCTGGACTGGCTGGGCACCAGCATGGGCGGGCTGATCGGCATGGGGGTGCTGGGCACGCCCGGCCTGCCCTTGCCGGTACCGGTGCGTCGCCTGGTGCTGAACGACGTTGGCCCGGCGCTGGAATGGACGGCCCTGCAGCGCATCGGCACCTACCTGGGCAATACCGGCCGTTTCGAAACGCTGCAGCAGGCGGCCGATGCGGGGCAATACCGGCCGTTTCGAAACGCTGCAGCAGGCGGCCGATGCGATGTGGGCCATCTCGTCCAGCTTCGGGCCGCACACACCGGCCCAGTGGCTGGAGCTGTCGCGCCATATGGTCAAACCCCTGGTGCCAGGCGAGCCAGCGCTGACCCTGCACTACGACCCGGCGCTGGCCGAGTCTTTTCGCAGCTTCAGCGCCGCATCTGCGGCCGAGGGTGAAGCCGCGCTGTGGCAGCTGTACGACAACATCACGGCACAGACCTTGCTGCTGCGGGGAGCGCAGTCTGATTTGTTGTCGGCTGCGACGGCCCATGCCATGACCCAGCGTGGCCCGAAAGCGCGCCTGGTGGAGTTTGCGGGCGTTGGCCACGCCCCGACCTTGATTGCCAACGCGCAGCTTGCCGAAGTCGTTGGTTTTTTGCTTACCTGAGGACCAGCTAGGGATGAAAAGTGCACCGACTGTGCAAGCCACCGCGAGCCCGCCTGAAGAGCGCCTGGCAGATGTGGTGGCGGTTACTTCCGAGACCTTGCCCGAGCAGGTGAATGCGCTGGCACGGGCACGGGCTTTTGCCGAGCCGCTGATTTCCGGAGAGCTGTTGGATAGCGGCGAGAACACGCTGGAACATGCCGATGCCGTGGCCGCCATCCTTCGCTCGGTAGGCGGCTCCGAGGCCATGCAGGCGGCCAGCTACCTGGTCTACGCCTGCGTCCATCTGAACAAGCCGCAGGAAGTGATTGCCAAAGCCTTCGGCGCGAACTTTGCGGCGCTGGCGGTCGAGACCACGCAGCTGATGCGCGTGCAGCGCCTGTCGCGCGGCTCCGACAGCGCCGCCAACTCTGCGGACGACCCGGCAGCGCAAACCGAAAACGTGCGCAAGATGCTGCTGGCCTTCTCGCGCGACTTGCGCGTGGTCATGCTGCGCCTGGCTTCACGCCTGCAGACTTTGCGCTACTGTGCCGCCAGCAAGACGCCGGTATCGCCGCGCCTGGCGCGCGAGTCGCTGCAGGTCTTCGCTCCGCTAGCCAACCGCCTGGGTATCTGGCAGATCAAGTGGGAGATGGAGGACCTGTCGTTCCGTTTCATCGAGCCCGATACCTACAAGCAGGTGGCGCGCTTGCTTGACGAAAAGCGCGTGGAGCGCGAGGCCAATATGGAGCAGCTGCGCTCCACCCTGGAGGCCGAGCTGATCGCCCAGGGTCTGCAGGCCACAGTGCAGGGCCGGCCGAAGCACATCTACAGCATCGTCAAGAAGATGCGCGGCAAGTCGCTGGGCTTCGACCAGCTGTTCGACATACGGGCCTTGCGCGTGGTGGTGCCCAGTGTGGCTGATTGCTACGCCGTGCTGGGTTGGGTGCACAGCCGCTTCGTGCCCATGGCCGACGAGTTTGACGACTACATCGCCAAGCCTAAGGGCAATGGCTACCAGTCGCTGCACACCGTGGTGCAGCAAATGGTGGACGGTGTGGCTTGCTTGCCGATTGAGATACAGATCCGTACCCAGGCCATGCACGAGCATGCCGAGTACGGAGTGGCCGCGCACTGGGCCTACAAAGAGGCCGGAACCAAGGGCTATGCGGGCGTGTCCGCCAGCGGTGAATACGACGCCAAGATCGCCGTGCTGCGCCAACTGCTGGCCTGGGAGCGAGATCTATCCGGCGCTGCACCCAACACTGGTGATGTGCATGTACTCAGCGACCGCATCTACGTGCTGACGCCTGATGCGGCGGTAGTCGAGTTGCCTGCGGGCGCCACGGCGGTGGACTTTGCCTACAGCTTGCACACCAGCCTGGGCCATCGTTGCCGGGGAGCCAAGGTGGATGGCGTGCAAGTCCCCTTGAACACGCCCTTGCAAAACGGCCAGACCGTGGAGATCACGGCCGCCAAGGAAGGCGGCCCGTCGCGCGATTGGCTGAATGCCGAGCTAGGCTACTTGGTCAGCCACCGTGCCCGTGCCAAGGCCCGCGCCTGGTTCAATGCCATGGCCATCCACACCACCGTGGCACGGGGCCGTGAAGCGGTGGAAAAACTGTTGCAACGCGAGGGCAAAACCTCCATCAAGCTGGACGACCTGGCAGCTCGCCTGGGCTTCAAGTCGGCAGACGATTTGTTCGAGGTGGTGGGCAAGGACGAGTTCTCGCTGCGCAGCATTGAGACCCTGCTGCGCCCGCCCGAGCCGGTGCTGCCGCAGGACGACTTCCTGCTGCTCAAAAAGTCCCGCAACACCGAGAAGTCGCCTAAAGGCGGGGTGTTGGTGGTCGGCGTGGATTCGCTGATGACCCAGTTGGCCAAATGCTGCAAGCCCGCGCCACCGGACCCGATTCTGGGCTTTGTCACGCGTGGCAAGGGCGTCAGCATCCACCGCGCCGACTGCAGCAACTTCCGCGAAATGTCTGCCCGCAATGGCGAGCGCGTGATTCCGGTGGAGTGGGGCAGTGACAAGAAGGAACACGCCGCCGTCTACCCGGTCGATGTGGCTGTGCAGGCTGCGGATCGCCAGGGCTTGTTGCGCGATATTTCGGAAGTGTTCACCAAGGAGAAGATGAACGTGATCGGCGTGCAGACCCAGTCCGTCAAGGGCACGGCGTGGATGACGTTCACAGTGGAAGTGGCCGACGCGGCGCGACTCAATAAGGTGTTGGGCGTGGTGTCGGAAGTGGTGGGCGTACGCTCCGCACGACGCAAATAATGGCGAGTGCGCAGAATTGCAAAAAACCCGTGCTATACTCGTGGTCTCGAATGCATCCTTAGGCGCGTAGCTCAGCTGGTTAGAGCACCACCTTGACATGGTGGGGGTCGTTGGTTCGAGTCCAATCGCGCCTACCAATAATTTGGTAGTAAAAAAGGCCTAGCTTAACCGCTAGGCCTTTTTTATTTGTGCCGCCGTACATTGCGCGGTGCAATCTGTTC
>JAPLPK010000155.1 GCA_026400275.1 Burkholderiales bacterium | reverse complement strand
GTCTGGCTCAGCGCTACGGGCTCCGTGCTGACCGACCCTGCCATCACCGCCTTGGGCGATGTGGACAGCACTGCGGTCAGCATCCGCACCAAGTCCGGCCGCCTGTGCCAGATCAACACCAGCCGCCGCGCCGCTTATGGCTATGACCAGCGCTTCGAAGTGCTGGGCTCGGCTGGTCTGCTGCAATGTGGCAACCACACGCCCACCGAAGTTGTGCAATGGGATGCCAACGGTATCCGTGCCGACAAGCCCGAAGCCTTCTTCCTGCAGCGCTACGCAGCGGCCTACAAGTTGGAGATGGCCCATTTCTTCGAATGCTTGCAGACGGGTGGCAAGTTCAAGACCACCGTGGCCGACGGCGTGGCTGCCCAGAAGCTGGCCGATGCGGCCGCCGAGAGCTGCAAGAGCGGTCAACCGATTTTGTTTTAAGCCATGACTGCGCCGTTGCGGATAGGAATTGCCGGTCTGGGGCGCCTGGGGCAGCGGCATGCGGAGGCCTTGGCTTTCCGTACCCGCCACTGCAACTTGGTGGCGGCGTGCAGCCCGGTGGCCAGTGAGCGTGCATTTGCGGGCGAACAACTGGGTATCGAGCGCCTGTACGGCGATTTTGATGCCTTCATTGCGGACCCGGAGATCGACGCAGTGGTGTTGGTCACCCCGACATCGCTGCACGCAAACCAGACTATTGCGGCACTGGAAGCTGGCAAGCACGTATTCGTAGAAAAGCCGCTGGCCTTGAACCTGGCCGACTGCGAGCGCGTGCTGACCGTGGCCGAGCGGCACCCGGACCTGGTGGCGATGGTGGGCTTTGTCCGGCGTTTTGACCCGAGCTATGTGGCTGCACATGCGTGTGTAGCCGCAGGCGAATTGGGTACGCCGTTTCTGGTGCGTTCGCAAACCTGCGACCAGAACGACCCCGATGGCTTCTTCGTGCGTTTTGCGCCCACTTCGGGCGGCATCTTTATGGACTGCAGCGTGCACGACATCGACCTGGCGCGCTGGATGCTGGGCCGCCCCAAGGCGCTGCGTGCCTTTGCCACTGGCACCAATGCGCTGCACCCGGCACTGGCCGAGTTTGGCGATGTGGACAACGGCTTGGCGGTGGTCGAGTTCGAAGGCGGCGCCCGCGCAGTGTTGTACGCATCGCGCACCATGGCCCATGGGCACGAAACCAGCACCGAAGTCATCGGTACCGCCGGCAAGCTGACTGTGGGTGAGCATGCCGCGAGCGACCGTGTGGTGCGCAGCGACGGCCATGGCGTGCGCCATGCCGTGGTGAAGGATTTTTACGAGCGCTTCGAAGCCGCGTTTGCGGCCGAGATGGCAGCTTTTGTTGCAGCTTGCCGTGGTGAAAAGCCTTTGACTCTGACCCTGGCCGACGCGCTGGAGGCGACCCGTATTGGCTTGGCCATTACCCGTTCGCTGCGCAGCGGGCAAGCTGAAACGGTGTAGCGACCGCTGCCCGACTTGCTGCACCGGCCTGTCAGCGGTGCGGTAAGCCAGGCCTACAGCTTATGACACACGGCCTGCGGAGACGGGCCGATAAAAAAGAGGCGGAGACAATGTTCAAATTCAAGCTTCCCAAAAAGACAGTCGCGCGCCAGTTGGCGCTTTTGTCGTTTGCCGGGCTGGTGCTGGTTTTGCTCGGGGCGAGTGTGGCCATCGGCGTGCTGGAGCACCGCAGTACGCATGCGCTGATGGTTTCTTCGGTGGCCGAGCGGGTGCAGGGCATCGTGGCTTCTACCGACGCGTCCGACCAGGTCAACCGGGGTCTGGTGGTGAATGCATTCGGCGCCTTGCGGCGCAACTTCGACCGGACGGTGGTGTTGGACTCCGCGTCTGGCGAGCTCATGAGCGGCGGCAACGCCATCAACGACGACTTCCAGGTGGTGGACAAGTACGCGCGCGATACCGGCGGGGTGGTGTCGGTGTATGCCAAGCAGGGCGATGACTTTGTGTCCATCACCTCGTCGCTGCGTAAGGGCGATGGCGCGCGTGATATCGGCACGGTGCTGGACAAGCAGTCGCCGGCCTACAAGCTGGTCATGGCCGGCGAGGGCTATTCCGGCGTGGCCAATCTGTATGGCAAGCCATACATGACGCATTACGAGGCTATGAAAGATGCCTCGGGTGCCATCGTCGGTGTGCTGTTTTCAGGGATCGACGTGTCCTTCCAGCAATTCGTGATGGGCAAGCAGATTGCCGACACGCAATTTTTTGAAACCGGCGGCGTGTACTACATCGACGCCAGCGGCGCTGTGTCGGACGCCCGTTTCCTGGTGCACCCCGAAGCCAAGGGCAAGAAGGTGCTGGAAGCCTACCCGAACGCTGGCAAGTTCCTCGACGCCTTGGCCGCCGCACCTGATGGATATGTGCGCAATGCGCTTCCTTTCCTGGGCGAGCCCGACGAAGACCGCTGGGCCGTGATGCGCAAGAACAAAGAGGGCAATGGCTGGATCGTCGCCGAGGTATCGGAACCTGAATCCATGGCGCCTTACTGGGCGAATATGCGCATGGTCTGGGGTCTGCTGGGCGTGACTGCGCTGCTGCTGGCAGCCGGGCTGTTCATGCTGGTGCGGCGCATGGTGAGCCAGCCCTTAGGCGAGTTGACCACCGGCATCAACCAGGTGACGCAAGGCGACTTGACCCAGGCCACGCGGTCCCAGCGCAACGATGAAATTGGCGACCTGGTGAACCAGGTGGACGCCATGCGGCAACGCTATAGCCAGACGCTGCTGAAAGTGCGCGGCTCGGTAGACAGCATAGGCACGGCCAGCTCCGAAATTGCCAGCGGTAGCCAGGATTTGAGCGTGCGCACCGAGCGCGCTGCCACCAATTTGCAAACTGCCGCCACGAATTTGGAGCAGCTGACCAGCGCCGTGAAGAGCTCGGCCGATGCCGCGCGCCAGGCCAATTTGTTGGCGGCAACTGCCGCCGAGGTGGCGGCCCGTGGCGGTTCAGCGGTGGGCGATGTGGTGTCCACCATGGACGAGATCAACCGCAGCTCGAAGAAGATATTCGACATCATCGGCGTGATCGACGGCATTGCATTTCAGACAAATATCCTGGCCTTGAATGCGGCGGTGGAGGCTGCGCGGGCCGGCGAGCAGGGCCGGGGCTTCGCCGTGGTGGCCAGCGAGGTGCGCAACCTGGCTGGGCGCAGTGCCGATGCGGCGAAGGAAATCAAGTTGCTGATTGGTGCCTCGGTACAGACCGTGGCAAATGGTTCCCGGCTGGTGCGCAATGCAGGAGACACCATGAGTGAAATTGTCGGTTCGGTGCAGCGCGTGAGCGCCATCATTGGTGAGATTACCGCTGCTGCGGGCGAGCAATCAGACGGCATAGCCCAGGTGAACCACTCGGTGGGCGAGTTGGACCAGATGACGCAGCAAAACGCGGCTCTAGTCGAGCAATCTGCCGCTGCAGCCGAGAGCCTGCGCGACCAGGCCCAGCTGCTGGCCCAGGCGGTGGAGGTGTTCAGGCTGGCGCCTGAACATCTCGCCCTGGCCGATGGACCCGTTTAAAAGGGTGCGTCTTCGCCCTTTGCGGCGTCTTCTGCCACTTCGGCTTCAGCTTCAGCTTCAGCAGCCTCTGCGGGGGCTTGTTGGCGCAAAGTAGCTTTTTCGCCGGCGCTGGCGAACTTGCTGTACTTGCCCAGGATGGACACCAGCTGGCCGTAGACGCGCGGGTTGCCGGCCATGCATTCCTTCTGGTCCAGGAAGTCAGCTTCGCCAGTGAAGTTGCCCACCAGGCCACCGGCTTCGGTGATCAGCAGCGAGCCCGCTGCCATGTCCCAGGGGTTCAGGCCGGTTTCAAAGAAGCCGTCGGTAAAGCCTGCGGCCACATAGGCCATGTCCAGCGCTGCAGCACCGGGGCGGCGCATGCCGGCCAGCTTGGGCATCAGGTCGGACATCATGCCCAGGTAGTTCTTGAAGTTGTCGCCCGGGCGGAACGGGAAGCCGGTGGAGATCAGGCATTCGTTCAAGCGCACGCGCTTGGACACGCGGATGCGGCGCTCGTTCATGTAGGCGCCACGGCCCTTGGTGGCGGTGAACAGGTCGTTGCGGGTGGGGTCGTACACCACGGCTTGTTCGATCTTGCCCTGCACAGCCAGCGCGATGCTGACGCAGTAGAACGGAAAGCCGTGGATGAAGTTGGTGGTGCCGTCGAGTGGATCGATGATCCACACGTACTCAGAATCTTTGGCGCCGTGTTCCGAACCCGATTCCTCTGCCAGGATGCCGTGGCCAGGGTAGGCCGCCAGCAGCGTCTCGATGATGGCCTGCTCCGCTGCATGGTCCACTTCGGTGACGAAGTCGTTGATCTGCTTCTGGTTGATACGCACCGCTTCGACGTCGAGCGCCGCACGGTTGATGAGGTTGCCAGCGGCACGGGCGGCCTTGACGGCCACGTTAAGCATCGGGTGTAGGTTGGGTAGCGCCATAAATTGTGAGTAAGAGCAAAAGAAGAGCGGCCAGGCGATGCGGGCAGCGACAATCGGGGGATTTTACCTCTTCAAAAATTTTTGCCGATTTCGCCATGCAAAGCCGTTTTATTCTGATCCAACCCAGCCATGCTGGCAATGTGGGTGCTACTGCCCGCGCGATGAAAGTCATGGGCTTTGACGACCTGGTGCTGGTCGCTCCGCGCTGGCCGAATGTGCTGCGCCGCCAGGAGACCATACAGCGCGCCAGCGGTGCCCTGGACGTGCTGGACAAGGCGCGCATCGTCGCCACGCTGGACGAGGCCTTGGATGGCATGGACCACCTGTGCGCCACCGCCATGACGCCGCGCGACTTTGGCCCACCCACCCGTGCGCCGCGCCAGCACTTCGAGCTGCTATTGAAAAAGGAGCTGCCCGCGCAGGCAGAGTCTGCGCCTGAGGCCGATTTGCCTTCAAGCCTGCCGCAGGGCGTGGCCTTCTTGTTTGGCTGCGAACGCTTCGGCATGGCCAACGAGGACGTGTACCGCAGCCATGTCGCTTTGAGCATTCCGACCAACCCGAAGTTCGGCTCGCTGAACCTGGCCGCCGCCGTGCAGCTGATCGCCTACGAATGGCGCATGGCGCTGGGCGGCTTCGCTGTCGAGGCCTCCACCCCTGAGCCGGCGCGGGCCGACGCACGCCAGGTGGCCGGCATGCTG
>JAPLPK010000051.1 GCA_026400275.1 Burkholderiales bacterium | reverse complement strand
GTAGGGCTTGCCCACCGGCTCCATGGGGCGCAGGCCTTCCGCGTCAAAAACTTTCGAGAACTCCTTAAAGATCATTTCCAGGCCCTTCAGCGTCTCGCCCCCGCCGCCGTTCTCTTTGGCGGTGCTGATGTGCGCGTGGGCCGCCAGCAGCAGGTCGTAAAGAGGAAGGAGCTTGAGCAGTATCTCCGCCTTGCCCCAGCGGATCAGCTCCGGTTTTTCCTTGTCCAGGCGCTTGCGGTAATTCTCGAAGTCCGCCTGCAGGCGCAGCAGCTGGTTGTAATAATCGGCCGCGAGCCTCGTCTGCTTTTCCAGTTCGCTCTCCGGCGCCTTCGCCTCCGGCGCGCAACCTTTGCCGGCTTCTTCCGGCGCGGCGGCTTTCGCTTTTTTTTCTTCGCCTTTATGGTTCTTCATAGTGTCCCAGAGCTTCATTCTTCAAAATCTATTTTTTCCCAATCGACCAGCATGTCTTCCATCATGGAACTGACCGTGTCCACCAGGGAGATCATGCGCGGATATTCCATGCGCTTGTAGCCCAATATGCCCACCAGCCCCACGGCCTTGTCGTTGATGCAGTAGGAGCTGGAGACCAGGCTGAAATTCTTGAATTCCTTTATGCTGTTCTCGGAGCCGATAGTAACGTCCACGATGTGATGCTTCACCGGCTTTTCCCCGGGGCGCATTAGCAGGCCCTGGGAAGACTGCGGAGCGGCCAGGGCCTTGGTCTTTATGGCGCAGTCGCGCAGCCGCTCCCGGAGCAGGCCCGAGAAGCGGTCCTTTTCCTCCAGCAGCCGGGCGATGTTCCTGAAATCCTCTATGTTGCCGTCCTCGAGGTTCGAGTAGATGCGGCTCAGGCCCTCCAGGTACAGCGCGTCGTCGCTCTTCGAAAGCCCCTTGAAATATTCCACCAGCTTCTTCAGCAGGTCCTCGAGCCCCTTGCTGCGCTCGTGCGCCAGGAATTCTTTCCAGATGACCTGCGGCAGGTCCGCGATGGGCAGGTCCTTCAGGCGGCGGTTCAGCCGCACCGACAGCGCCCTGACCGAACTCTTGTCCGCGGGGTGGTCCAGCGTGAAAGCCGCGTGCTTGATAAGGCCGGAATGCGCGAACAGCACGGACAGCACGCTCTTGGGCCCCATGCTTATCAGGTCGAAGCGCTTCACGCTGTCGAGGTCCATGTCGGCGCTCATCACGAAGCCCGCCCATTTGGACATGTCGGCCAGCATCCGCGAGGTATGCTTCAGGAAGCCGTCCAGCAGGAGCTGCACGCCGAAGTTAGTGAGTTAGTGATCCCCATCGGATGTTCCCCGGCGATGCCGCCGCGGCGTTCGGCGCCGAGCTGGTGCTGAAGGTGCGCCGGCCGTCGACCGAGGAGCTCATGCTGATGAAGCCGGGCACCGCGCTGGTGGGCATGCTGAACCCGTTCGACAAGCCGGGCCTGACGGCCATGGCCGCGGCCGGCCTGACCAGCTTTGCCCTGGAAGCCGCCCCCCGCACCAGCCGTGCGCAAAGCATGGACGTACTCTCCAGCCAGGCCAACATCGCCGGCTACAAGGCCGTCATGATGGCCGCCGACAAATACCAGCGCTTCTTCCCCATGCTGATGACCGCCGCCGGCACCGTCAAGGCTGCGCGCGTCGTCATCCTGGGCGTCGGCGTCGCCGGCCTGCAAGCCATCGCCACCGCCAAGCGCCTCGGAGCGGTGATCGAAGCTAGCGACGTACGCCCCAGCGTCAAGGAACAGGTCGAGTCTCTAGGCGGCAAATTCATCGAAGTTTCTTACGACACGCCGGAAGAGAAAGAAGCCGCAGTTGGTGTCGGCGGCTACGCCAAGCCCATGCCGCCGAGTTGGTTGGCGCGCCAGCAGATCGAAGTGGCCAAGCGTGTCGCACTGGCCGACGTGGTGATCTCCACAGCGCTGATCCCTGGCCGAGCCGCCCCCACGCTGATCACCGAGGACATGGTCAAAAGCATGAAGCCCGGCTCCGTCATCGTCGACATCGCCGCAGGCAAGGGCCCGAACGGTGGCGGCAATTGCCCACTGTCCGAAGCCGACAAGACCGTGGTCAAGCACGGCGTGACCCTGATTGGCGAAACCAATCTGCCCGCCCTTGTCGCAGCCGACGCCTCGGCCCTGTATGCCCGTAACGTGCTGGACTTCCTCAAGCTCATCCTGACCAAGGAAGGCACGCTGAACGTGGACCTGGCCGACGACATCGTGGCCGCCTGCCTGGTGACGCAGGGTGGTGAAGTCAAGCGCAAGTAAAGAAACAAGGAGACAAGAGCATGGACATACTTTCCCACACGGTCACCAACCTGATCATCTTCGTACTGGCCATCTACGTGGGCTACCACGTGGTCTGGACAGTGACCCCGGCGCTGCACACCCCGCTGATGGCGGTGACCAATGCCATCTCCGCCATCGTCATCGTCGGCGCCATGCTGGCTGCCGCGTTGACCGAAACCGGCCTGGGCAAAACCATGGGCGTGCTGGCCGTGGCGCTGGCGGCGGTGAATGTGTTCGGCGGCTTCATGGTCACCCGGCGCATGCTGGAGATGTTCAAGAAGAAGGACAAGAAGGCCCCCGCGAAGGAGGCAGCATGAGCCTGAACCTCGTCACCCTGCTGTACCTGTTCGCCAGCGTCTGCTTCATCCAGGCGCTCAAGGGCCTGTCGCATCCCACCACATCTATCCGGGGTAACGTCTTCGGCATGCTGGGCATGGCGGTGGCGGTGCTCACCACCATCGCGTTGATCTTCAAGCTGGCCGGCCAGATGGGCGGTGGGGGAGTGAGCGGCGCTACCGGCATTGCCTGGGTGCTGGGCGCACTGGTGGTCGGCGGCAGCGTCGGCACGCTGATGGCCAAGCGCGTCGAGATGACCAAGATGCCCGAGCTGGTCGCCTTCATGCACAGCATGATTGGCCTGGCGGCGGTGTTCATCGCCGTAGCGGCTGTGGCCGAGCCCTGGGCGTTTGCGATTGTGGAAAAGGGTGGACTGATTCCCGGCGGCAACCGTATCGAACTGGCGCTGGGTGCCTTCATCGGTGCCGTCACCTTCAGCGGCTCGGTGATTGCATTTGGCAAGCTCAGCGGCAAGTACAAGTTCCGCCTGTTCCAGGGCACGCCGGTCAGTTTTGCTGGCCAGCACAAGCTGAACCTGGTGCTGGGCCTGGCGGCGGTGTTCTTTGTGTTCGGCTTCTGGCATTCGCAAAGCTGGCTCGACATCTGCCTGGTGATCGCGCTGGGCTTCCTGCTGGGCGTGCTGCTGATCATCCCCATCGGTGGTGCAGACATGCCAGTGGTGGTGTCCATGTTGAACAGCTATTCCGGCTGGGCTGCGGCCGGCATCGGCTTCAGCCTGAACAACAGCATGCTGATCATTGCCGGTAGCCTGGTGGGCTCCAGCGGTGCCATCCTGAGCTACATCATGTGCAAGGCCATGAACCGCTCGTTCTTCAACGTGATCGGCGGCGGCTTTGGCGGCGATGCGGCAACTGCATCAGCCGGCGCGGCTGTGCAGCGCGCGGTGAAGAGCGGCAGTGCCGATGATGCGGCGTTTGTGCTGGGCAATGCCGAAACCGTGGTCATCGTGCCCGGCTACGGCCTGGCCGTGGCGCGTGCCCAGCACGCGGTGAAAGAGCTGGCGCAAAAGCTCACGGCAAAGGGTGTGAACGTCAAATACGCCATCCACCCGGTGGCCGGGCGTATGCCGGGTCACATGAACGTGCTGCTGGCCGAGGCTGAAGTGCCGTACGACCAGGTGTTTGAGATGGAAGACATCAACGGCGAATTCGGCCAGGTGGACGTGGCCATCATCCTGGGCGCCAACGACGTGGTGAACCCAGCCGCGCATGTGAAGGGCAGCTCCATCTACGGCATGCCCATCCTGGAGGCCTATAAAGCCAAGACCATCATCGTCAACAAGCGCAGCATGGCCGCCGGCTATGCGGGGCTGGACAATGAGCTGTTCTACATGGACAAGACCATGATGGTGTTTGGGGATGCCAAAAAGGTGGTTGAGGATATGGTCAAGGCCATTGAGTAGGTGGGCGAAGCTGCCTTTTTTTGTATTTTTCAAGGAATGTGAATGACCGAGCGCATTTGGCTCAACAGCTACCCACCGGGCGTACCCGCCGACATAGATCCGGCTTGCTACCCCTCTTTGCAGGCGCTGATCGAGGAGAGCTTCCAGAAGTATGCCGACCGCACGGCCTACAGCTTCATGGGCAAGGACTTGCGCTACAGCGAGACCGATGCGCTGAGCCGCAAGTTCGCCGCCTATCTGCAGGGCCTGGGCCTGGTCAAGGGCGACCGTGTGGCAGTGATGATGCCCAATGTGCCTCAGTACCCTGTGGCCGTAGCGGCCCTGCTGCGGGCCGGTCTGGTGCTGGTCAACGTGAACCCGCTGTACACCCCGCGCGAGCTGGAGCACCAGCTCAAGGACTCGGGCGCCAAGGCCATCGTGATCCTGGAGAACTTCGCCGCCACGCTGGAGCACTGCATTGCCGCCACTCCGATCCAGCACGTGGTGCTGTGCGCCATGGGTGATCAGCTAGGGCTGCTCAAGGGCGCGCTGGTCAACTACGTGGTGCGCAAACTCAAGAAGCTGGTGCCACCCTTCCAGTTGCCGGGCGCTGTGCGCTTCAATGCGGCACTGGAAAAGGGCAGCCAAGGCGTTTTCAAACCAGTGCCGGTGCAGCACGACGATGTGGCCGTGCTGCAGTACACCGGTGGTACCACCGGCGTGTCCAAGGGTGCGGTGCTGCTGCACCGCAATGTGATCGCCAATGTGTTGCAGTCCGAGGCCTGGAACCAGCCGGTGATGGACGCCGTGCCCTCCGACGAACAGCCCACCAGCGTCTGCGCGCTGCCGCTGTACCACATCTTCGCTTTTACGGTGGGCATGATGCTGTCCATGCGCACCGGCGGCAAGCTGATCCTGATCCCGAATCCGCGCGACCTCAAGGCCGTGCTGAAGGAGCTTTCACAACACCGCATCCACAGCCTGCCGGCGGTGAATACGTTGTTCAACGGCCTGGCCAACCACCCCGACTTCAACACCGTGGACTGGAGCCACCTGAAGGTGTCCATCGGCGGCGGCATGGCGGTGCAGGCGGCCGTGGCCAAGCTCTGGCTGGAGAAGACCGGTTGCCCCATCACCGAAGGCTACGGGCTGAGCGAAACCTCGCCCACCGCCAGCTGCAACCCGCCCACCAGCAAGTCCTACAGCGGCTCGATTGGTGTGCCCCTGCCCAGCACCTATTTCAAGCTGCTGGACGATGCGGGTGTGGAGGTGCCCATGGGCCAGCCGGGCGAGATCGCCATCAAAGGTCCGCAGGTCATGGCCGGCTACTGGCAGCGCCCGGACGAAACGGCATCGGCCATGACGGCCGACGGCTATTTCAAAACCGGCGACATCGGCACCATGGATGAGCGCGGTTACTTCAAGATCGTGGACCGCAAAAAGGACATGGTGCTGGTCAGTGGCTTCAACGTCTACCCGAACGAGGTGGAGGATGTGGTGTCGGCCATGCCCGGGGTGCTGGAATGCGCCTGCGTGGGCGTGCCGGACGAAAAGACCGGTGAAGCCGTGAAGCTGGTGATTGTCAAGAAGAACCCCGAGCTGACCGAAGCCCAGGTGCGCGAATACTGCAAGTCCAAGCTCACCGGCTACAAGCAGCCGCGCGTGATCGAGTTCCGCACCGAGCTACCGAAGACCCCGGTAGGTAAGATACTGCGGCGCGAGTTGCGCGCCAAGGCATGATCTGACATGACCTTGGCCATCTTGAGTGCCCTGGCCGAAGAGCAGCAGGGCATCTTCGAGCAGCTGGAGCAGCCCCGGCGTGTGCACCACGCGGGGCGTGCATTTGGTTTGGGCGTCTGGTACGGCCAGCCCGTGGTGCTGGCGCTGTCGCGCATAGGCAAGGTGGCCGCGGCCACCACGGCCACGGCGCTGATCGAGAAATTCCAGGTCAGCCGCATCGTCTTTACCGGCGTGGCTGGTGGCGTAGGCGAGGGCGTGCAGGTGGGGGATGTGGTGGTGGCCCGCGACTTCATCCAGCACGACATGAACGCCGCACCGCTGTTTCCCACCTTCGAAATACCGCTCTATGGCCAGTCCCGCTTTGTCTGTGATTCGGTGCTGACTGCTATGCTTTTGGAAGCTGCCTCCGCAGGTATCACCTGCGCTAGCGGCCTTTTTTCTTTAAATGCGTCCAAGCCCCAGGTGCACCATGGCCTGGTGGCCAGCGGTGACCGTTTCGTTTCTGCTGCCACTGAAGTGCAGCGCTTGCAAGCTGCTTTGCGCGACGCCGGCCATGAGGCCTTGGCCGTGGAAATGGAAGGCGCCGCCGTGGCCCAGGTCTGCCATGACTACGGCATCCCATTCGCCGCCATGCGCACCATCTCCGACCGCGCCGACGACAGCGCGCATGTGGACTTCCCCGAGTTCGTCCGCACCGTAGCCAGCCGCTACGCGCAGGCCATCCTCACAGAGTTCGTGCAGCGTTTGTGATCACCCTGGGTGCCAAGGCCTGAACGAATCTTTCCAGGGACACTGCGGGACCGGCTTTGCCGGACCGCTGGTGTCGCCCCCTGCAAGGGGGAGCCGCAGCGAAGCTGAGGCATGGGGGGTGTCTAAGATAGCCAGCCGCGCTTGTAGAAGTACCACATCGGCACCAGCGCGCTGGCCACCATCATCGTGACGGTGTAGGGGTAGCTCCAGCCGCCCAGAAACTCCAGCTCGGGGAATTTCAGGTTCATGCCGTACACGCTGGCTACCAGGGTCGGCGGCAGCAGGGCCACGCTGGCCACGGAGAAGATCTTGATGATCTTGTTCTGGTTGATGTTGATGAAACCGACAGTGGCGTCCATCAAGAAGTTGATCTTGTCGAACAGGAAGGCGGTGTGCGAGTCCAGTGAGTCGATGTCACGGTGGATCTGCCGGGCCTCTTCAAACTGCTCTGCGTTCAGCATCTTGCTGCGCATCATGAAGCTCAAGGCGCGGCGCGTATCCATCATGTTGCGGCGGATGCGGCCGTTCAAATCCTCGTGGCGCGCGATGGAGGCCAGCACCTCGCCGGCCAAGGCGTCGGTCATATTGCCGGCGAGTACCCGGCGGCTGACCTTTTCCAGGTCCACGTAGATGTCTTCCAGCGTGTCGGCGGAGTACTCTGCGTCGGCATCGAAAAGTTTCAGTAAAACTTCTTTCGCGTCTTCGATCAAGCCCGGTGCCCGGCGCGCGCGCATGCGCAGCAGGCGGAACACCGGCACGTCTTCGTCGTGGATGGAAAAAAGCACGCCGCGGCTTTTCAGTTCGGTGTTGTGCTGGTTCAAGATGAAAGCCACCCGCACGGTGCGCGGATCGGACTCGTCGGCCACCAAGAAGTCGCTGCGGATATGCAGCTCGCCGTTGTCTTCCTGGTAGAAGCGGGCGGATTCTTCGATATCCTCGTCCATAGCATCTTCCGGGATGGACAGGCCGTAGTACTGCTTGATCCAGCGCTTTTCTTCCAGTGTGGGCGACTCCAGGTCTACCCAGATCGGCTGAAAGCGGGACAACTCTTCCAGCGATTCGATTTCCTCCTGGAACAAACGACCGTTGGCGAGCGAAAAAATATTGAGCATGGGGCACTCCCTGGAAATGATGGCTACGGGCGGGGGAATGGGTTGGCTTTCAACCCCCGTGCAGCGCAGGGAGGTGAAAGCTACCGACTAGGTATGCTTTCCATGGGTTATTTCCGATGTGGTGAGGCTATGGATTATGGCATCGCAAAAGTGCTGGTTTCGGTGTGCTTTTTGCGGCGCGGAATGTTGTATTGACGTACTTATTCACGTTTTCGTTAGCCGTTGTAACAGCCACGTCATCAGGTCGGGTTATTGCTTGCGTTCCGCCTGCATCGGGCGCATAGTTAATTGACTTTCAACGGTGAAAGTAATGCACTAGGAGGCTGTACATGAACTTGACGATCAGCGGACACCATCTGGAGGTGACTCCCGCACTGCGTAGCTATGTGACCACCAAGCTAGACCGAATAACCCGGCATTTTGACCAACTGGTGGATGTCAAAGTTCTTCTGACCATCGAGAAGCAAAAGGAAAAGCAGGGACGACAACGCGCCGAGTGCAACATCCACGTCAAAGGCAATGACATGTTCGCCGAGAGTTCCCATGCGGATTTGTACGCCGCCGTGGACGAGTTGGTAGATAAGCTGGACCGCCAGGTGGGACGCCACAAAGACCGTGTGCAAGACCACCACCACGAAGCGCCCAAGCGTCTGATGTAATCTCTGGCGCTGCGCGCCAACCATAAAGCCGCCCGCATAATCAGGCGGCTTTTTTGTTGTGCGGCGCAGCACGTGCATAATTCACTCCCCACCATGAACCGACTCGCCTCCATCCTGCCCTCCGCTCAAGTGCTCGTGAGCGTTGATGCGTCCAGCAAAAAGCGTGCTTTTGAAGAAGCCGGCTTGCTGTTTGAAAATCTGCACGGCCTGAGTCGCGCCCTGATCACGGACAGTCTGTTTGCCCGTGAGCGCCTGGGTTCTACCGGTTTGGGACATGGGGTGGCCATTCCGCATGGCCGCATCAAGGGTTTGAAATCGCCCATGGCCGCCGTGGTGCAACTGGCCCAGCCTATCGGTTTTGATGCGCCAGACGAATTGCCTGTGGGCCTGTTGATTTTTCTGCTGGTGCCCGAGGCGGCTACCCAGAAGCATCTGGAAATTCTTTCCGAAATCGCCGAGTTGCTCAGCGACGCGCCCCTGCGCGAAAAAATCAAGACCGCCGAAGACGCCACTGCGCTGCACGGCCTGATCAGCACCTGGCAGTCGGCGCAACCCGCCTAGGCCATTGGCTATTTACTAGCTGCTAGCGTTCAGGTTCGGTACCGTCCTTGAAACCCACCGTCGTCAGTGCTGACGTTCTGTTTGAAGCTTTCCGCGGTCTGCTGCGCTGGGAGTGGATTGCGGGTCTGGGTGCGTCGGAGCGGCGTTTTGACGAGGTGGCCGTACGTGCGGCCCGCTCGGGTGCCGATCTGGTTGGCTACCTGAACTACATCCATCCTTACCGCGTGCAGATTTTGGGCGAGCGCGAAGTCGCCTACCTGACCAGTGCGTCTGCGGAAGACTGTGCCCGGCGCATCGCCCGCATCGTCACCCTGGAGCCGCCGGTGCTGGTGATTGCCGACGGCCAGGTGGCGCCGGACGCGCTGCTGTCCATGTGCGAACGCGCGCAAATCCCGATGTTCTCCACCCAGGATTCGTCGGCTTTTGTGATTGATGTGCTGCGCGCCTACCTGTCCAAGCATTTCGCCGACCGCACATCGATGCACGGCGTGTTCATGGACATTCTGGGCCTGGGCGTGATGATCACCGGCGAATCTGGTCTGGGTAAAAGTGAGCTGGGCCTGGAACTGATTTCACGCGGCAACGGCCTGGTGGCCGACGATGCGGTAGACCTGTACCGCATCAACCAGACCACCATCGAAGGGCGCTGCCCCGAGCTGCTGCAAAACTTGCTGGAAGTACGTGGCATCGGTTTGCTGGACATACGCGGCATCTTTGGCGAGACGGCGGTGCGCCGCAAGATGCGGCTCAAGCTCATCGTGCACTTGGTACGCAAAGAGACCATGGAGCGCGAGTACGAGCGCCTGCCCTACGAGCCGCTGACCCAGGACGTGCTGGGTGTACCAGTGCGCAAGGTCATCATCCAAGTGGTGGCTGGCCGCAACATCGCTGTGCTGGTAGAGGCTGCCGTGCGCAATACGATCTTGCAGCTGCGCGGCATCGACACCTACCAAGAGTTTGTCGAACGCCACCGCAAGGCCATGGAAAACGAGGGTTAGGGCCGCTTAGGCCCTTTGGTAGGTTCTCAGGACTGCTTTGCGCTGCAGTCTGCGCACAGCCCGTACAGTGACATGGCGTGGTCCTGCACCGTCCAACCTTTTTCTTTGGCCACGATTTTTTGTCGCTGCTCGATATCTGCGTCGTAGAACTCTTCCACTTTGCTGCAAGATGTGCAGATGAAGTGGTCGTGGTGGCGGCCCTCGTTCAGCTCGTACACCGACTTGCCCGATTCGAAGTTGCTGCGCGACAAAATCCCCGCCTGTTCAAACTGGGTCAGCACGCGGTAGACGGTAGCCAGGCCGATGTCTGAATGCTCCAGCAGTAAAACCCGGAATACATCTTCTGCCGTCATGTGGCGCAGCTCCCCTTTCTGGAAAATTTCCAGAATCTTGAGTCGGGGCAGGGTGGCTTTCAGGCCGGTATTTTTGAGTTCGTCGATGTTGGCCATGGTGTCGGATCTTTGGGGTGCAGGGCGGCTGGGAGGCAGCCGCTACAATCGTTTGATCATATCGCCAGAGCCTTTATCCATGTTCGAACCTATATTGCGCGGTACCCGTTGCGCCCTCGTGCTTGCTGTCTGCGCGGCCTCGGTGGCGTGCAGCGGAGTGGATACGAAAACGCGTAGTTTGCTGGCTGTCGTGTCGCCCTACAAGATCGAAGTGGTGCAGGGTAATTTTGTTTCCAAGGAGCAGGTCGAGGCTATCAAGCCCGGCATGTCCCGTGAGCAGGTCAAGGACATCCTGGGCACCTCTTTGCTGCAAAGCGTCTTCCACGCCGACCGGTGGGACTATGTCTTTACCTTGGACCGCCAAGGTACCGAGCCTCAGTCGCGCCAGCTGACCGTGTATTTCAAGGGTGACGCGGTAGACCGCGTAGAAGGCGACCCGATGCCCAGCGAGAGCGAATTCGTGGGCTTGCTGGCCCGCTCCCGTTCAGTCAAGGCTGTGCCCTTGCTGGAGGCCGATGAAAGCAGCCTGAAGTCGTTCCCCGCACCCACTGCAGCGGCGTCTGCACCGGAGGCGCCTGCCACCCCGGTGACGGCGGCCACAGCCTACCCTCCTTTAGAAGCCCCTGCGGCTCCTTAATTCTGGCTTTTCCATGACCGATTCTCTTTTCTCGCAGGCCACAACTGTTGGCGTGCCCCACGCGATTGCCGTTGCTGGCGCTTCTGGCCGTATGGGCCGCATGCTGGTGGAGGCCATCCACAATGCCGACGACTGCGTGCTGGCTGGCGCCCTGGGTTTGGCTAGCGACCCGAATGTGGGTGCCGATGCCGCTGCGTTTCTGGGCCACAGCACGGGCGTGGCCATTACCGCCGATGTGCAAGCCGGCCTACAGAATGCCCGCACCCTGATCGACTTCACCCGGCCCGAAGGCACCATGCACCATCTGCGTCTCTGCCGCAGCCTGGGTGTGAACGCGGTAGTGGGTACCACCGGTTTCAGCGACGAGCAAAAGGCTGAAATTGCCGAGATCGCCCAAGACATCGCGATCATGCTGGCACCCAATATGAGCGTCGGCGTCAACGTCACTCTGAAGCTGCTGGAAATGGCCGCCAAGGCACTGTCCACCGGCTACGACATCGAGATCGTTGAGGCCCACCACCGCCACAAGGTGGATGCACCGTCCGGCACCGCGCTGAAGATGGGCGAAGTCATCGCCGACGCGCTGGGCCGCGACCTGAAAGACTGTGCTGTCTACGAGCGCTATGGCGTGACCGGCGAGCGCGACCCGTCCAGCATCGGCTTTGCCACCATTCGCGGCGGCGACATCGTCGGCGACCATACCGTGCTGTTTGCCGGCACCGGCGAACGCATTGAGATCAGCCACAAGTCCTCCAGCCGCGCGACCTACGCACAGGGCAGTCTGCGTGCAGTGCGCTTCCTGGCCGACAAGCGCCAGGGCTTGTTCGACATGTTCGACGTCTTGGGCCTGAAATAACACCATGGACCCGCTACAGGTGCTGCTGCGCGGAGACATCGTCAGCCGCATCGTGGCGCTGGTGCTGCTGCTGATGTCAGTAGCCAGCTGGATGGTGATCCTGTGGAAGGGCTGGCTGCTGCGCCGTGCACGCACCGATGTTGCCCGCAGCACCGCTGCTTTTTGGCAGTCGCCTAGCGTTGCAGAGGCGTCGGAGCGCTTGGTATCTTTTGACCCTCTGGCGCTGGTGCTGCCTTTGGTTGTAGCTACAAAAATGGAAGCGAGCGGCACTTTGGCTGCAGCCGGTGACCGCGCCCAGCAACTGACCCGCGTATTGCGCAATGCCTTGCATGCCGTGCTGCACAAGCTGCAGTTTGGCCAGGTGCTGCTGGCGACTGTGGGTTCCACCGCGCCGTTTGTCGGCCTGCTGGGTACGGTCTGGGGCATTTACCACGCGCTCGGCGCCATTGCGCTGGAAGGCCAGATCAGCATCGACAAGGTGGCCGGCCCGGTGGGCGAGTCCCTGGTCATGACGGCCGCCGGTCTGGCGGTGGCGATTCCGGCGGTGCTGGCCTATAACGTGTTTGGCCGTCTGATCGGCAGCATCGAAGCCGATCTGGAAGGTTTCGCCCGCGACCTGCGCGAGCTGTTGGCCAGCCATACGGGCTGAGACCTGGCATGGCATTCGGCCGTCTTGAGCGCACCAAGGGTTCGGAGCCCATGAGCGACATCAATATGACGCCGCTGGTGGACGTGATGCTGGTGCTGGTGGTGATCTTCATCATCACCGCGCCGTTGCTGTCCAGTTCCATCAAGCTGGACCTGCCCAAGACCGATGCGGCCAAGTCGCAGGCCGCGCCCCAGTCCGTCACCTTGGTGGTGGATAAGTCGGGCCAGGCCTTTCTGGACGACAAGCCCGTCAACGCGGCGCAGTTGGCGGCCCAGTTGGCGGCCGTGGCCGAGCAGAACCCCGATACCGAGGTGCAATTGCGCGCCGACGCCACCGTGCCCTATGGCCGCGTGGTCGAAGTCATGGGCGCCGCGCAGGCCGCCGGCCTGAATCGCATAGGATTTGTGGCCCAGCCCACGGCCACGCCCTAAAATCAGCCCCTTGCGGCTTTTGCGCCGCCCCGTGTTTCTCCGCCTTTGTGCTTCTTCCCGCTTTTTACGCCTGCCATGCTCGAAAAATACAACCATCTCGAAGTCGAACCGTCCGCGCAAAACTATTGGAACGGCCGTGACGCCTACCGCGTCACCGAAGATTCGCGTGACGCGCGGGGTAACCTAAAGAAGAAGTTTTACGCCTGCTCCATGCTGCCTTACCCCAGCGGCAAGCTGCACATGGGCCATGTGCGTAACTACACCATCAACGACATGCTGGCGCGCCAGCTGCGCATGCAGGGCTACAACGTGCTCATGCCCATGGGCTGGGACGCGTTCGGCCTGCCGGCGGAAAACGCCGCGATGAAAAACGGCGTACCCCCCGCGCAGTGGACCTTCGACAACATCGCCTACATGAAGAAGCAGATGCAGGCCATGGGCCTGGCTATCGACTGGAGCCGCGAGATCGCCACCTGTACGCCCGAGTACTACAAGTGGAACCAGTGGCTGTTCCTGAAGATGCTGGACAAGGGCATTGCCTACCGCAAGACCCAGGTGGTCAACTGGGACCCGGTGGACATGACCGTGCTGGCCAACGAGCAGGTCATCGACGGCAAGGGCTGGCGCACCGGCGCCGTGGTCGAGAAGCGTGAAATCCCCGGCTACTACCTAAAGATCACCGACTACGCCGAGGAGCTGCTGGGCCAGGTCAAGGACGATTTGCCCGGCTGGCCCGAGCGCGTCAAGCTGATGCAGGAGAACTGGATCGGCAAGAGCGAAGGCGTGCGCTTTGCCTTCCCGCACACCATCCAGGACAGCAGCGGCCAGCTGATTGGTGACGGCAAGATGTATGTCTTCACCACCCGTGCCGACACCATCATGGGCGTGACCTTTTGCGCCGTGGCGCCCGAGCACCCGCTGGCCACGCATGCAGCGCAAACCAATCCCCAACTGGCGGCCTTCATTGAGAGCTGCAAGCAGGGCGGTACCACCGAGGCCGAGCTGGCGGTGCGTGAAAAAGAAGGCATGCCCACCGGCCTGCAAGTCATCCACCCTCTGAACGGCCACAAGATCGACGTCTGGGTCGGAAACTATGTGCTGATGGGCTATGGCGACGGCGCCGTGATGGGCGTGCCCGCCCACGACGAGCGCGACTTTGCCTTCGCGCTGAAATACGAGCTGCCCATCGTCCAGGTGGTGCACGTAGACCACCTCCATTACGACTACCACCACTGGAACGACTGGTACGGCGACAAGCAGCGCGGCGTCACCATCAATTCCGATAGCTTCAGCGGCCTGAACTACCAGGACGCGGTGAATGCCGTGGCCCACGCATTGCAGATCAAGGGCCTGGGCGAGAAGAAGACCACCTGGCGCCTGCGCGACTGGGGTGTGAGCCGCCAGCGCTACTGGGGCACGCCCATCCCCATCATCCACTGCGACGAACACGGCGCAGTGCCGGTGCCCGAGAAGGATCTGCCCGTGGTGCTGCCGCAGGATTGCATCCCCGACGGCTCCGGCAACCCGCTGCACAAGCATGAAGGCTTCCACGCCGGCGTGGTGTGTCCGATCTGCGGCGCCAAGGCCCGGCGCGAGACCGACACCATGGACACCTTCGTGGATTCCAGCTGGTACTTCATGCGCTACTGCGACCCGCACAACACCGACAAGATGGTGGCCGAGGGTGCCGATTACTGGATGCCCATGGACCAGTACATCGGCGGCATCGAGCACGCCATCCTGCACCTGCTGTACGCCCGCTTCTGGACCAAGGTGATGCGGGACCTGGACCTGGTCAAGGTGGACGAGCCCTTCAGCAAGCTGCTGACCCAGGGCATGGTGCTCAACGGCGCCTTCTCGCACAAGCCGGCCAGCGGCGGCATCCAGTACCACTGGGAAAGCGAAGTCGATGTGACGCGCAACGAGCGCGACCAGATCACCGGCGGCACCTTGAAGGCCGATGGCACGGTGCTGGACTACGAGCTCACCACCATGAGCAAGAGCAAGAGCAACGGCGTCGATCCGCAGGAGTTGATTGAAAAGTACGGTGCCGACACCGCCCGCCTGTACACCATGTTCACCGCGCCGCCCGAAGCCACGCTGGAGTGGAACGACGCATCCGTCGAAGGCAGCTACCGCTTCCTGCGCCGCGTGTGGAACTTCGGCGTCAAGCTGGCTGCTATGGATTCCGTAGCGGCTGTCGCAAGTGTTACGGGCGTTAGCAGCCTGAAAGATGTGGAATTCAGCAAAGAGGCCAAGGCCTTGCGGCTGGAGGTGCACACCGTGCTGCGCCAGGTGGACTACGACTACCAGCGCATGCAGTACAACACCGTGGTGTCTGGCTGCATGAAGCTGCTGAATGCGTTGGAAGAC
Organism: Burkholderiales bacterium; assembly: GCA_026400275.1. Lineage (GTDB taxonomy): Bacteria > Pseudomonadota > Gammaproteobacteria > Burkholderiales > Burkholderiaceae_C > Rhodoferax_B. Next base: position 9,106 of record JAPLPK010000051.1, on the reverse strand, counting down.
TTCAAGGCGCAAGACAGCGCCGGTGGCCAGGTAGCGCTGATCGAGGCTTTCAGCATCCTGCTGCGCTGCCTGTACCCAGCCACCCCGCACATCACCCACGCGCTGTGGACCGAGCTCGGCTATGCCGACCGTTTTGGCGACCTGCTGGATGCACCCTGGCCTGTGGTGGACCCGCTGGCCCTGGTGCAGGACGAGATCGAACTGATGCTGCAGGTCAACGGCAAGCTGCGCGGTTCCATCTTCGTGGCCGCTACCGCCGCCAAGTCCGAGATCGAGGCTGCGGCCCTGGCCTGCGAGGCGTTCACCAAGATTGCCGCCGGAGCAGCACCTAAAAAGATCATCGTGGTGCCCGGGCGCCTGGTGAACCTGGTGCTGTGATGCGCCGCCGCCTGCTTCTGACACTGCCCGTTGCGATATCCGCTCTGGGTCTTGCTGGCTGCGGCTTCCAGCTGCGCCAGGCGCCCAACTATGCGTTCACCACCATTTTTGTGCGTGTGGCCGAGGCGTCTTCGCTGGGAAATGAGCTCAAACGCAACATCAAGTCGAGTGGCAAGGTAGAGGTCATTACCGACCCGGCTAAGCTTGCGACGGCCCAGGTGGTGCTGGAGGTGCTGCAGGACCAGCGCGAGAAAACTGCGGCCTCGCTCACCTCGTCGGGCCAGGTGCGTGAATTCCAGCTGCGCGTGCGCATGAAGTTCCGTTTGCGTACGCTAGACGGTAAAGAGCTGATCCCCGATGCCGAGATCGTGCAACAGCGTGACATCAGCTACTCGGAAAGCACGGCCCTGTCCAAGGAAGCCGAAGAGCAACTGCTCTACCGCAGCATGCAGACCGACGTGGTGCAGCAGGTCATGCGCCGGCTCGGCTCCGTCAAAGAACTCTAGCCGCCGCGATGCAATTGGCCCCGGGTCAACTCACGGCGCAGCTGCAGAAAGGGCTGCGCTCGCTCTACACCCTGCACGGCGACGAGCCGCTGCTGGTGCAAGAGGCGCTGGACGCGATCCGTGCCGTGGCACGCAGCCAGGGCTTTACCGAGCGCACGGTGCACACCGTGTCCGGCGCGCATTTCGACTGGAGCGAGGTGCTGGCTGCCGGCGGCTCGCTGAGCCTGTTTGCCGATAAGCAGATGCTGGAGGTACGTATCCCGTCCGGCAAGCCGGGCAAGGAAGGCAGCCCGGCCCTGCAGCGCTTGGCCGAGCAGGCCGAGGGCAATACCGACACCCTGACCCTGGTGGTCTTGCCGCGCCTTGACAAGCAGGCCAAGTCCGCCGCCTGGTTTGTGGCATTAGAGCGCTATGGCGTGACCGTGCAGGTCGAGCCGGTGGAGCGCGGCGCCCTGCCGCAATGGATAGCCCAGCGCCTGCAGGCCCAGGGCCAGCGGGTCGAAGCCGGCGTCGAGGGCCAGCGCACTTTGCAGTTCTTTGCCGACCGGGTGGAAGGCAATCTGCTCGCCGCACACCAGGAGATCCAGAAGCTGGCCCTGCTGTACCCGGCGGGTGAGCTGCACTGGCAGCAGGTGGAGGCAGCGGTGCTGAACGTGGCCCGTTACGACGTGTTCAAGCTGTCCGAAGCCGTGCTGGCCGGGCAGCGCCTGCGGGTGCAGCGCATGCTGGACGGCCTGCAGGCCGAGGGCGAGGCCGAGGTGCTGGTGCACTGGGCGATTGCCGAAGACATCCGCGCGCTCAAGCGTGTGAAAGACGCCATGGATGCCGGCAAACCCCTGCCCATGGCCCTGCGCGACAACCGCGTATGGGGCGCCAAAGAGCGCTTGTTCGAGCGGGTGCTGCCACGCCTGGGCGCCAACACCATCGCTGATCTGCTGGCAGCCGCGCACCAGGTGGACGGCATCGTCAAAGGTCTGAAGCTGCCGAATTGGCCGGCCGATTCCTGGCAGGCCTTGCACCGTCTGGCCGGCATGCTATGCCAGGCCTGTGCGCCCCAAGCTGGACGCTAATTTTTTCTGCGTGAGAAAATAGAGCGATGAACGCTCTGAACATCGCCGAATACGCCCAGGCTTTGGGTTTGCAAGCAAAAGTGGCTTCTGCGCAGATGGCGCGTGCGCAGGCAGCTACTAAAAACATAGCATTACGCACCCTGGCCCGTCTGCTGCGCGACAACACCGCCGCGCTGCAGATTGAAAACGCCAAGGACCTGGACCGCGCCCGCGCCGCCGGTCTGGCCGCGCCCATGGTGGACCGCCTCAAGCTCAGCCCGCAGACGCTGGAAACCTGCGCCCAGGGCTGCGAGCAGCTGGCCGCCATGCCCGATAGCATCGGTGAGATCATCGGCCTGCAGCAGCAGCCCAGCGGTATCCGCGTGGGCCAGATGCGCGTGCCGATTGGCGTGTTCGGCATGATTTTCGAGAGCCGCCCGAATGTAACTATCGAAGCCGCCAGCCTGTCGATCAAGAGCGGCAATGCCTGCATCTTGCGTGGCGGCTCCGAGGCGATCGACTCCAACAAGGCCCTGGCCCTGCTGGTGCAGCAAGCCTTGGTTGAGGCCGGTTTGCCTGCCGACGCTGTGCAGCTGGTGCAGACCACCGACCGCGAAGTGGTGGGCCAACTCATCACCATGCCGCAGTACGTGGACGTGATCATCCCGCGCGGCGGCAAAAGCCTGATCGAGCGCATCAGCCGTGACGCCAAGGTGCCGGTGATCAAGCACCTGGACGGCAACTGCCATGTGTATGTGGACGACCCTTGCGACATCGCTATGGCCGTCACGGTAGCCGACAATGCCAAGACCCAAAAGTACAGCCCCTGCAACGCCACCGAGAGCCTGCTGGTGGCGCGTGGCGTGGCGGCCGAGTTCTTGCCGCTGATCGGCGCCATCTACGCCGCCAAGGGCGTGGAGATGCGGTGTGATCCGGCTGCAGCGCAGATACTATCTGCGCAAGCAGCTACTAAAGATGTAGCAAACATCGTGGCCGCCACCGAGCAGGACTGGTACGAGGAATACCTGGCACCGGTCATCAGCATCAAGATCGTCGAGGGAGTGGACGAGGCGATTGCCCACATCAACCAGTACTCATCGCACCACACCGACGCCATCCTGACGCGCGACCATATGCATGCTCAGCAGTTCTTGCGCGAGGTAGATTCGGCAAGCGTGATGGTGAACGCCAGCACCCGTTTTGCCGATGGTTTTGAGTACGGCCTGGGCGCAGAAATCGGCATCAGCACCGACAAGTTCCACGCGCGTGGCCCTGTCGGCCTGGCCGGCCTGACCTCGCTCAAATACGTGGTCTTAGGCCAGGGCGAAATTCGCGGTTAATTCGTTACTCACCCCCAGGCTCCACGCTACGCGTTTCCGCCAACCCCCTTGCAGGGGGCGAACCCAGTGGCCCGGCGGAGCCGGATCCACGGGTTCCTGGCCTGAAAACCGTGATACCTATCGCTGGGTTGTGCGCGTTTCCTGACGCGGCTAATTCAAGTCGCCAACCTTGTCGCTGGGGTACTTGAACGAGTCGCGCAGCACATAGGGCATGGGTAGCGCCAGGTTGATGCCCTTGGGCGGTATCGGCAGCTGGAACCAGCGTGCATACAGGGCGTTGATCTCGCCGCTTTGGATGATGCGGCGCATCTCCTGGTCCACGACTTTCTTGAACGGCGCGTCGTCCTTGGGCAGCATGATGGCGTAGGGCTCGATGGTCAGTGGCTTGCCCGTCACCATGAAGTCGTCGGGCTTGCTGGCATTGGCGCGCAGGCCCGACAACAGTACATCGTCCATCGCAAACGCCGCCGCCTTGCCGGCCGCCACCATGGCGAAAGCCTGCGCGTGGTCGGCCGCTTCCACCACGTTGATGTGCAGTGACTGCTCATTGTTGATGCGCCGCAGGCGCTCCAGTGGCGTCGTGCCCTTGGTCGAGACCACGGTCTTGCCCGCTAGCTGGACCAGGGTTTCGATGTGGTCATTGCTGCGCACCAGTAGGCGCGCGGTGGAGATAAAGTGCGGAATCGTGAAGTCCACCGTCTTGCGGCGCTCCGCATTGTTGGTGGTGGAGCCGCATTCCATGGCGGCCTGGCCTTCGGAGATGGCGCTTAGGCGCTTGTCGGGCGTGACCAGCAGGTATTTCACCGCCAGCTTGTCCATCTTCAGCTCGTGCTTGACGGCGTCCACCACTTTCAGGCACAGGTCCATGGCGTAACCCAGGGGCCGCCCGTCGGCATCCACATACGAGAAGGGGATGGAGGCATTGCGATGCGCCAGGGTGATTTCACCGCTGGCGCGGATGTTCTCCAGTGTGCCGGCGCCTGCAGGCAGCGTGCAGCAAAAGGCCACACAAGCGAACAAGCAAAAAGAGCGATAAGGCATGGCAGGTGCAGGGGTGGGGAAAAAGTTGCGAATGGGCAGCGTCTGTATCTTGCAGAGCGGCAAAGAATCCGCATATTCTGTGCCAATGCCTTGGCGCGTGCGGGGATTTTTGCGTTAATCCATCCGGCTGCCCGGCTCGGGGTATGTCTTGTCAGCTTCCTACAATGCGCTTATATCCTTCAAAGAAAAATCCATGGTTCCCCATCTCATTACCGCGTTGACCGGCCCTATCAATGAACTGGAGCAGCGCATCCTGGACTCCATGCCCGCGATCGAGCGCTGGTTTCGGTTGGAGTGGATGGAGCACACCCCGCCGTTTTATTGTGCAGTGGACATCCGCAACGCTGGTTTCAAGCTGGCACCGGTGGACACCAACCTGTTTCCCGGCAGCTGGAACAACCTGACGCCGCAGATGCTGCCGCTGGCCGTGCAGTCGGCCATGGCTGCCATCGAGAAGATCTGCCCCGAGGCCAAGAACCTGCTGCTGATTGCCGAAAACGACACGCGCAGCACCTTCTACCTGGCGAACCTGGCGCAGCTGCAGCGCATCTTCCACATGGCCGGCCTGAATGTGCGCATTGGCTCCATCAGTCCCGATGTGAAGGAAAGCACGGTCATTAACCTGCCCAATGGCGAACAGGTCACCCTGGAGCCTGTGGTGCGCAGCAAGCGCCGCCTGGGCCTGAAGGATTTCGACCCCTGCACGATTCTGCTGAACAACGACCTGTCGGCCGGTCCCCCGGGCATCCTGGAAGACCTGCACGAGCAGTACCTGCTGCCACCGCTGCACGCGGGGGGCTCGGTGCGGCGCAAGAGCACCCATTTCCGCAGCTATGAAGAACTGGCCAAGCGCCTGGGTAAGCTGCTGGGCATAGACCCCTGGCTGATCAACCCGATGTTCAACCAGTGCGGCGCGGTGGACATGGCCGAAGGCCACGGCATGGACTGCCTGACCACCAATGTGGATGCGTTATTGGGCAAGATCCGCCGTAAATACAAGGAATACGGCATCCACGAGAAGCCCTTCGTCATCGTCAAGTCCGACTTTGGTGCCCCCGGCATGGGCATTCTGACGGTGCGCGACGTGAAAGACCTGGCTGTGCTGCACCACCGCGCCAAGACCCGCAAGGACGACCTGCCGGTGCGCGACACCATCATCCAGGAAGGCGTGCTGACCAATGAGCGCATCAACGACGCCGTGGCCGAGCCGGTGGTCTACATGATGGACCGCTACGTGGTGGGCGGCTTCTACCGCATCCATGCCGAGCGCGGTGTGGACGAGTATTTGAACGCTCCCGGCTCCAGCTACGTGCCCTTGGCGTTTGCAGAGAGCGCCCATCTGCCCCAGGTAGGCGTGAGGCCCGGCGCGAGCGCGCCCAACCGCTTCTACATGTACGGCGTGGTGGCGCGCCTGGCCATGGCCGCCGCCAGCTACGAGCTGGAAGCCACCGACCCGGACGCCGAAACCTACGATTGAGCGGGGCAGGGGAATGAGTTGCTGCGTTGCAACATTTCTCTACTTTCCCCTGATTAGGCGCTTTGCACGGCTTGCAAGCCGGGGCGCAAGGCGCAAAATACGCATCCCAAAGTTTATGGAACCCCGCTGACTCCCCCTGGAGTCTCCCCCGCGGGACCTTATTTGTGCAAAGTTCAAAATCTTCGCTTACGGCGCTCACACTCGGTGCGCTTGGTGTGGTCTACGGCGATATCGGTACCTCTCCCCTCTACGCATTCAAAGAAGTTTTTGCCCACGGCCATGTGCAGGTAAACGAGTTCAATGTGCTCGGCGTCCTGTCCCTCTTCTTCTGGGCGCTGATGGTCGTGGTGTCACTCAAGTACGTGGTACTGATCATGCGGGCCGACAACAACGGCGAAGGCGGGCTCATGGCCCTGCTGGCGCTGGCGGCCGAATCGGTCAAGACCAGCCCCCGCTTGCGGCGCGCCTTGTTGATGCTGGGCGTGTTCGGCCTGGCCTTGTTCTTTGGCGATGGCGTGATTACCCCGGCTATTTCCGTTTTGTCGGCGGTTGAGGGGGTAGAGATCATCACGCCCGGCGCGGCACCCTATGTGAAAGCCATTTCGCTGGTGATCCTGGTGCTGCTGTTCATGGTGCAGCGCCGTGGCACGGGCGATATCGGCAAGTTTTTTGGCCCGGTGACCTTGCTGTGGTTTGGCGTGCTGGCGGTGATGGGTGTCGCCCAGATCGTGCGCTACCCTGCAGTGCTGATGGCTTTTTCGCCGATTTACGCGCTGCAGTTCTCTTTCCAGAACCTGCATATCGCTTTTATCACCTTGGGTGCGGTGTTCTTGTGCTTGACCGGCGCCGAGGCTCTGTATGCCGACATGGGCCACTTCGGCAAGCAGCCTATTCGCCTGGCCTGGTTTGCGGTGGTGATGCCCGCGCTGACCCTGAACTACTTTGGCCAGGGCGCGTTGGTGCTGATGGACCCTGCGGCTGCGGACAATCCCTTTTATCTGATGGTGCCCGACTGGGCGCTGATCCCCACCGTGGGCCTGGCCACTGCCGCCACCGTGATCGCCTCGCAGGCGCTGATTTCGGGTGCTTTTTCGGCCACCAAGCAAACCATCCAAATGGGTTACCTGCCCCGTCTGAGCATTTTGCATACCTCGGTGCGGGATACCGGCCAGATTTATGTACCGGTGGTGAACTGGACGCTATTGGCCGGCGTGGTGGCAGCGGTGCTGATGTTCGGCTCGTCGGACGCCTTGGCTGCGGCCTATGGCATCTCGGTTAGCTTGTTGATGGTGATTACGACTGCATTGACATTTTTTGTTGTGCGCTATGGCTGGGGCTATTCCTTGCCGCTGTGTCTGGCGGCAACAGGCTTCTTTCTCGTGGTGGATTTTGTCTTCTTGGCATCCAATTCGCTCAAGATTCTGCAAGGCGGATGGTTCCCGTTGGCCATGGCCATCGTGCTGTACATCGTGATGTCCACCTGGAAGGATGGCCGCCGGCTGCTTGCCCTCAAGCAGCGTGAAAACGCCATGGACCTGCAAAGCTTTTTGGACTCGGTGTTCATCAGCCCGCCGGTGCGCGTGGAAGGCACGGCCGTGTTCATGACGGCCGACAAGGGCATGGTACCCAACGCCTTGCTGCACAACCTCAAGCACAACAAGGTGCTGCACGAGAACAACCTCTTCGTCACCGTGCACAACCACCCGATTCCCTGGGTGGGCATGGACAAGCGCCTGGAGGTGATCGCCCTGGGCCACAACTGTTGGCAGATCACCATCCACTACGGCTTCAAGAATGGCCCTGACATCCCGCGCGCCCTGGAGCTGATCCGTGGTCGTGGCTGTGAACTGGAGGTCATGACCACCAGCTACTTCCTGTCGCGCGACACCGTCATCCCCACCCTGGGCGGCGGCATGGCGCCCTGGCGTGAAAAGCTGTTTGCCCAGATGCACCACAACGCCAGCGACGCGGCCGACTTCCTGCGCCTGCCGAACAACGCGGTGGTTGAGCTCGGCTCGAAGATCGAGATTTAGCACACCCCCAGGCTCCACACTTCGTGTTTCCGCCAACCCCCTTGCAGGGGGCGAACCCAGTGGCCCGGCAAAGCCGGTTCCACGGGTTCCTAGTGTGGGAGGCGCTCTGGTTAGCGATGGGCCTTAAATAAAAAAACCTAGAGACATAAATTGACCTCCACCGCCTCGTCTTCTCCCCAGGATTTCGATGTCTTGATCGTGGGCAGCGGCCTGGCCGGCCTGAGCGCCGCGCTGCTGCTGGCCCCCACCCACCGCGTAGCGGTACTCACCAAGCGCGGGCTGAACGACGGCGCCAGCGCCTGGGCCCAGGGCGGTATTGCCGCAGTGCTGGGCCAGGGCGACAGCTTTGCCGCGCATGTGGACGACACCCTGGTGGCCGGCGGCGGCCTGTGCGATGTGGACGCCACCCGCTTTGTGGTCGAGCACGCGCCCGAATGCATCGCCTGGCTGCAGTCCATGGGCGTGCCGTTTTCCATGGAAGACGGCCAGCTGCACCTGACCCGCGAGGGCGGCCACAGCCACCGCCGCATCGTGCACGCCACCGATGCCACCGGCGCGGCCGTGCAGCAGACCATGATCGAGCAGGTGCTCCACCACCCGCACATCAGCCTGTTTGAAAACCATACCCTGGTGGACCTGATTGTGGGCAGCAAACTGGGCCTGGCCGAGCAGGGCTGCGTAGGCCTGTACGCGCTGGACGGTGACAGCGACACCGTGCGCACCTTCAGCGCGCCCAACACCATCCTGGCCACCGGAGGCGCGGGCAAGGTCTATCTGTACACCTCCAACCCCGATACCGCCACCGGCGACGGCATTGCCGCCGCCTGGCGCGCCGGCTGCACGGTGGCGAACATGGAATTCATCCAGTTTCACCCCACCTGCCTGTACCACCCGCAGGCCAAATCATTTCTGATTACCGAGGCTGTGCGCGGCGAAGGCGGCCGCCTGCTGCGCCCCGACGGCAGCCGCTTCATGCCCGAGCACGACGAACGCGCCGAACTCGCCCCGCGCGACGTGGTGGCCCGCGCCATCGACTTCGAGATGAAAAAGGGCGGCTTCGACTGCGTCTACCTCGACATCTCGCACCAGCCCAAGGCATTCTTGCTGGAGCACTTTCCCAACATCTACGCCCGCTGCCTGGAGCTGGGCATCGACATGGCGCGCCAGCCCATCCCGGTGGTGCCCGCCGCCCACTACGCCTGCGGTGGCGTGCTGACCGACCTGCAAGGCCGCACCGGTGTGCCCGGGCTGTACGCGCTGGGCGAAACCGCCTGCACCGGCC
>JAPLPK010000058.1 GCA_026400275.1 Burkholderiales bacterium | reverse complement strand
TGTCGCCTCAACCCGGTATCTCCGGCTCCACCAGGTTTGCCAGCTGTGCCAGCGACTCCTGCCAGCCCAGGTAGCACATCTCCACGGGGATGACCTCGGGGAGGCCAGACTGCTCGATATGCACCTCCGTGCCGCACAGCACGGGCTTGAGGCTGACCGTCACCAGGATCTCGCCGGGCAAATTCGGGTCGTCAAAGGTGTCGGTGTACTGGATCACCTCATTGGGGACCAGCTTCTTGTATTCGCCGCCGAACGAGTGGCCCTGCCCGGTGGAAAAGTTCTCGAACGACATCTTGAACGTACCGCCGACTTTGGCCTCCATATGCTGCACCTTGCAGACGAAACCATAGGGCGGCAGCCATTTGGCTAGTGCCGTGGCATCCAGAAATGCGCGGTAGATTTTCTCGGGCCGGGTTTTCAACACGCGGTGCAGGCGGACAGTTCCAGTAGCCATGCTCGGATCTCCTTGGACAAAACAGGGAGGGCCATTGTCTGCCGCATGCGCTGGCAAAGCCAGCGCCCGCCCGGCGCCAACACCGTTGCCTTGAAATTACTGCAGGCCTAGCGCCTTGCGTAGCTCCACCTTGGCTGCTTCGAAATCGGTGTTGAATGTGGGGCTGGCCAGCAGCGTCGCAGCCATGGCGCTGCCCGCACGGCGGCCCGCGTCCAGATCGTTGGGGTAGTGCATGCCGCCGATGACGCGGCTTTCGGCGTAGTCGTTGGCGCGCGCAAAAATGGCGGCCCGTTGTTCCGGCAGCATGCTGCTCAGCACGATGGCCATCATGGTGGAGCGCGAGGTGTGGCCCGACGGGTAGGACCCGGTTTTAGACGGCTTCACCAGGGGCTTGATGTCCGGGTTGTTCAGGAACGGGCGCGTGCGGCCAAAGAAGGCTTTGACCGGGTCCACCACGGCGTCTTCGGTGTCGCCCATGCGTGCAAACATGGCGGTAAACAAGGGCAGATTGGCGGGCTTGAAGTTGGCACCCAGCACCGAGGAGAACATGGCGTACACCGTCTCTTCGGCATCGCTGTTGGCCAGTGCAATGCGCTCGGGCGTGGCGGCTTTTTGGGCCGCCAGTACCAGCATCTGCTGGGCGCGGTCGTCGGCGCTGCCGTTGGCCACGGGTGCGGGCATGAAGGGGATGATGTCCAGCTGCTTGTGGGTGAGGTAGGGGCTTTCTGCGGCAAATGCGCTGAAGCTGAATGCGATGGCACAGCCCAGCAGGGCACGGCGGATGAACATAGGTGTTTCCCAAATAAACCCCGCATTGGATAGCGTAGATATTTCAGATGCGTGACGATTTGGAGACTGCTTTTCAGCTTTACAGGACAAATGCGCGTGGTGCCAAGACAGTACGATCCAAGGTTTTTATCCACCCACTTTTCAGAAAGACTCCCATGGCTCTGCAACGCATCAACCCCGGCAACCGACTCTGCGACGCCACCATCCACAACGGTGTGGCCTATCTGGCCGGTCAGATCCCGGAAGACGCCAGCCTGCCCATTGCCGCCCAGACCCAGAGCGTGCTGGACCAGATCGACACCGTGCTGGCCCAGGCCGGCAGCGACAAGGCGCACATCCTCAGCGCCACGATTTACCTGTCCAGCATGGGTGACTTTGCCGCCATGAACGCGGTGTGGGACGCCTGGATCGGCACCACCGGCATTGGCCCCGCCCGTGCCACGGTCGAGGCCCGCCTGGCCCGCCCTGAGATCAAGGTCGAGATCATGGCGATTGCTGCCGTTAAGTAAGAAAATAGCCCGCTGGCGCAGATACAAGCTGCGCTGGCAGCTATCAAGTTTGTAGTAAAGCCTAGGCGGCGCCTTCGCGATTTAGGCGCCGCTTCTTTCGACCGCCATCTGGTCGATGTTGTTGTTCAGCCGTTCCATGAAATTGGCGAGCTGGGCGATCTCGTCGGGCGTGAAGTCGACCAGCGCCTGCGCCTTCAGTACGTCCATCACCGCCCTGACCTTGGGCATGCGCTTGGCCGCTGTGGTGGTCAGCGAAATCAGTCTGCTGCGCTTGTCTGCAGGGTCGGGGACGCGTTCCACCAGGCCGTCGCGCTCCATGCGGTTCAGCAACTGGGCCATGCTGGGCTGCTCGACCTGCGCAATGCGGGCCAGCTCGGCCTGCGACAGCGCCTGGCCACCTTTGAGTCCCATCAACACCGGCATTTGCCCCGTGGCGAAACCCAGGTCGCGTAGCTCTACATCGGCGATGCGGGCAAAGCTGCGGTGTGCGCGGCCTACCAGCTTTAGCGGGTTGGGGGGTAAATGGTCGTCGCTCATATCTCGTTTGACAATACATAGGAGGCTATATTAATATATAGGCACCTATATTAAATTCCAAGTTCAACCATCGCCTATGCAACAGCATCTTTACCTTGCCATTATCGGCGCCAGCCCTGCCTGCGCGGCACACTGCGCAGTTCTTTGAGTGGGACACCGCATGACATCCACCACCCTTCACAAGGCCGCACCGGCCAAGTTCACCGGCTACCAGAGCTTTGTGGCGGGCCTGCTGGCGGCGCTGCAATTTGCCGTGATTCTGGACTTCATGATCATGTCGCCACTGGGCGCGCTGATCATGCCCGCACTGCAGATCAGGCCGCGACAGTTCGGCATGGTCGGGTCGGCCTATGCTTTTAGCGCCGGCCTGTCGGGCCTGCTGACGGCGGGCTTCGCGGACCGTTTTGACCGCAAGAAGCTGCTGCTGTTCTTCTACACCGGCTTTGTGCTGGCCACGCTGTGGTGCGGCCTGGCGCCGACCTATGAAATGCTGCTGGTGGCCCGTGTGGTGACAGGCATTTTTGGCGGCGTCATTGGCTCGGTGGTGATGGCCATTGCGGCCGATCTGTTTAGCGCCGAGCAGCGCGGCCGTGTCATGGGTGTGATCCAGACCGCTTTCGCTGCCAGCCAAGTGCTGGGCTTGCCCGTGGGCCTGTACCTGGCTAGCCGCTGGAACTGGCATGCCCCGTTTCTGGCGATGGTGCTGGTCGGGGGGCTCGGTGGGCTGGTCATCGTCTTAGGCATGAAGCCGGTGGCCGACCACCTGCGCATCCCGCAGGAGAAAAGCGCCTTCATGCACTTGTGGCACACCGTGGTCGAGCCGCGCTACCTGATGGCTTTTGCCACCACCGCCCTGCTGACCACCGGCGGCTTCATGTTGATGCCGTTCAGTAGCGCGTTCATCGTGAACAACGTGGGCATCGCCATGGAACGCCTGCCCACGATCTACCTGATTACCGGTGTGTTCACCATTTTTGTTGGCCCGCTGGTCGGCCGGGCGGCGGATACCTGGGGCAAGCTGCCGGTGTTCTTGGTGGGCAGCGCTTTGACCATCGCCATGGTGCTGGTCTACACCCACCTGGCGGCCGTGCCTTTCTGGCTGCTGGTGGCGGTCAACGTAGTCCTGTTTGTCGGCATCTTCTCGCGTCTGATTCCGTTCCAGGCTATGTCCAGCATGGTGTCGCAAGCCACCCAGCGCGGCGCGTACAACGCCATCAGCGCCGCCATCCAGCAACTGGCCGGTGGCCTGGCATCGCTGGTGGCGGGGCATATCGTATCGTTTGGTGCGGATGGCAAGCTGCAGAACTACGGCGTCATCGGCTACGTGGTGGTCGGCTCCACGCTGACGGCGGCCTTCCTGGCGTGGCGGGTGCACCAGGGCCTGCAGTTGCGCAGCGCGGCAAACCCCAGCTTGGCCCAGGCCGGTTAACGGCTCGTTTAGAGATTACATAAGAAAAGAGCTGCTGGCGCAGGTAATACCTGCGCCAGCAGCTCTTTTTTTAATAGCATTAGCAGAATACTCAGGCCGGAATCAAACCCTCGGCCTTCAGTGCCGCCTGCACCGCCGGGCGGCCCGCCACGCGGGCCAGGAAGGCCTGCAGATGGGCCAGGTCCGACAGATCCAACGCCACCATCTTGGCCCAGCCCGCCACGGTGAACAGGTAGGCGTCGGCTACGGTGAAGTCATCGCCGGTCAGGTAGTCGGTACCGGCCAACTTGGTGTCCACCCATTCGAACTTCTTGCGCAGCAGGCCTGCGTGGATGGTTTTGGCTGCTGCATCGAAGGCCGGGTTGAACAGCGGCGAAAAGCTCTTGTGCAGCTCGGAGCCAATGTAGTTCTGCCACTCCATCACCCGGTAGCGGGCCGTGCTGCCGGCTGCGGGCAGCAGGCTGGTGGCGCCGGCGTGGTCGGCGATGTACTGGGCAATGATGGCGCCTTCGCTGAGCGTGCTGCCGTCGTCCAGCTGCAGCAGCGGCACCTGGCCCTTGGGGGTGATGCTGTAGTAGTCCGCGCCGCTGGCGGTGCGGTGGTTGGGAATGTCCACCTGGTCCAATGAAAAGTCGGCGCCCGATTCACGCAACACGATATGGGGGGCGAGTGAGCAGGCGCCGGGCGAGAAGAATAGTTTCATGGTCGTCTTTGTAGTGGTGAAGAGCCGCTATCCTATTCATTACCTGGAACAAGATAAACCGCTAAATTTTCAATTTAATACTTACACAGTGTAATTAATGCGACCCGCCAGCGCCCCGGAAGACAGCCTGCAAATCCAGCTGGGCACCATTGCCCTGTTCTGCAAGGCGGCCGAGCTGAAGAGCTTTACGGCCGCCGCCCGCGTGCTGGGCCTGACGCCGGCTGCCGTCAGCCGGGCCGTGGGACGTCTGGAGGACCGCCTGGGCGTCAAGCTGCTGCGCCGCACCACGCGCAGCATGCAGCTCACCGACGACGGCCAGTTGTACTTTGCGCAGTGCCGCGCGGCCCTGGGCCAGATCGATGATGTAGAGAAAACCATCACCGGCCAGCACACCCAGGCGCGTGGCCTGCTGCGCATCAGCCTGCCCAGCACCTACGCGCACTACCGCCTGCTGCCGCGCCTGCCCGCGTTCCGCGACCGCTACCCCGAGGTGGAGCTGGAGCTGCATGTCTCCAACCGCAATATCGACTTTGTCGAAGAAGGCTATGACGTGGCCATACGCCAGGGCCAGCCGCCCGATTCCCGCCTGGTGGCGCGCCAACTGGAGGAGGCCCGTATTGGCGTGTACGCCAGCCCTGGCTATTTGCAGCGCCACGGCGTGCCCCAGGACCTGGACGTACTACAAGACGCCACCCGCCATACCTTGCTGCCGTTTTTGATGTCCAGCACCGGGCGCATGCGGCCGTGGCTGTTCCAGCGTGACGGCCAGCCAGTGGAGATACTGCCGCGCAGCACAGTGCAGACCTCGGAAGACCCGCTGGGCGTGGTCACCCTGGCACGCGCCGGCATGGGCCTGGTGCAAACCACACAGTGGATAGCTGATGCCCACCCCGGTGAGCTGATCGAGGTGCTGCCCGCACTGGCCGGCCGGACCCGGTCGTTTTATCTGCTGTACCCGCACAACCGCAACCTGGCTACGCGGGTGCGCGTGCTGGTGGATTTTCTGTGTGGCTGAAGCTATCGGGCCATCAACGCTGGCCGCGCCCGAAAACGCGTGGGCCTGGATCTTGTACGCTGGCATGGGGTGAAGCAGATACACAAATGAAATAGCCGCTAGCTCAGGTATTACCTGCGTTAGCGGCTATAAATTGTGTAGCAGTAGGGGCTTGGCTTAGCTCAGGTGCTTGCCGATCAGCCCGGTCAGCTCAAACATGCTGACCTGCGGTTTGCCGAACACCGGCGCCAGCAGTGCGTCGGCATTGATGTTGCGCTTGTTGGTGGCGTCCTGTAGGTTGTGGGCCTTGATGTAGTCCCACATCTTCTTGACCATTTGCGGGCGCGAAGCGGCTTCAGCACCCACTACTGCCGCCAGTGCCGGGCTGGGCGTCAGGCCGCCGGTGGTGGGCGTTTTGCGCGGGGTTTTGGCTGCTGCAGTTTTCTTGGCTGCGGCCTTTTTGGCGGGTGCTGCCTTCTTGGCCGGCGCGGCTTTTTTGGCGGCTGCACCCGCTGCACCGGGCCGTGGCGGGAACTTGCTGGGAGCAAATTCGAAGTTCACCTTGCCGGCTTCCGCGTCCCAGGCCAGGAAGGCCTTGAAGTTGCGGCGCGTGCGCATGGAGACAAACTTGTCCAGCAGATCGGTCTTGCCGGTGTCCAGCAGCTTGCTCATCTGCGCGGGCTCCACCGTTTGCTGCAGGATGATCTTGCCGCTCTTGAAGTCGCAGCTGGGCGTGGCCTGGGCCTGGGTGGGCACACTCTTTTCGCACACATAGTTGGCGCCGTGCTCGTGTACCGGGCTGCCGCACTTGGGGCAGTTGCCCAGGGTGGCTACGGCGCTGAAGTCCACCAGCTCGCCGGTTTCTTCGCCGGCCTTGTCGTCGCCGAAGTCAAACTCCAGTTTGTAGTTCTTGGTTTCTTCATCAAACTTGATGAGCATCTCGGCGGTGAACGGCCAGCCGGCTTTGGAACGGAAGCCGTCCAGCGGGCCGATGCGGCGGTCGCGCATGAATTGTTCGACCTCGGCCGGCTCGAAAGTGCGGCCTGCGGGCGATTTGCCGAAGGAGAAACCGCAGCCTTCGCTGTGGCCATCGGCGCCGGTACAGGTGTAGCGGCGGTAGTTTTCCTTGACCACGCCGCCGCAGTTCGGGCAGGGTGCGGACAAGGTGGCGTAGTCGCCGGGGATGGTGTCGCGGTCGTATTCCTTGGCCTTTTTCACCAAGCGCTCGGTCATGGCGGCGATTTCGGCCATGAAGGTGGCGCGGCTGATCAGGCCTCGCTCCATCTGCGACAGTTTGTATTCCCACTCGCCGGTGAGCTCGGCGTGGCACAGCTCTTCCACGTCCAGGCCGCGCAGCAGCGTCATCAGCTGGAAGGCCTTGGCCGTGGGGATCAGCTCGCGGCCTTCGCGCAGCATGTACTTTTCGGCGATCAAACCTTCGATGATGCTGGAGCGGGTGGCTGGCGTGCCCAGGCCCTTCTCCTGCATGGCTTCGCGCAGCTCGTCGTCGTCGATCGTCTTGCCGGCGCCTTCCATGGCGCCCAGCAGCGTGGCTTCGGAGTAGCGGGCGGGTGGCCGGGTCTTCAGTGCCTTGGGGTCGGCGGAGGCGGTCTGCACCACTTCGCCCGGCTTCACCAGCACCAGGTTTTTGCCGTCTTTTTCATCGTCGTCGCTGACGGCTTCCTTGCCGTAAATGGCCAGCCAGCCCGGCTTGACCAACACTTTGCCGTCGCTGCGGAAGGCGTACTTTTTACCCTCGGTCGCCACCGTGCTGACACGGGTGGTGACCTGGTATTCAGCGCTGGGGAAGAACACCGACATAAAGCGGCGCACCACGAAGTCGTACAAGCGCTGCTCGGCTTCGCTGAGTCCGCTGGGGGCTTGCAGCGTGGGGATGATGGCAAAGTGATCGCTTACCTTGGCATTGTCGAACACGCGCTTGGTGGGCTTCACGTAGTTGCCGTCCACCGCCTGCTTGGCAAACGGTGCCAGGTGCTTCATGCCGCTGTTGGCCAGCATGCCCATGGTTTCCTTGACCACCGGCAGGTAGTCTTCGGGCAGGGCGCGGGAATCGGTACGCGGGTAAGTCAGCGCCTTGTGGCGCTCGTACAGGCTTTGGGCCAGGGCCAGCGTGGTCTTGGCGCTGAAGCCGAAACGGCTATTGGCCTCGCGCTGCAGCGATGTCAGGTCGAACAGGGCGGGCGATGCCTGCGTGGTGGGCTTGCTTTCTTCCGTCACCGTGGCGGGCTTGCCGCGCGCAGCGTTGGCAATGGCTTGCGCCTCGGCTGCGTTCCAGACGCGGTCGGCGCGCTGCTCGGCGTCGGGCTGGCCGTCCGGGCCCGGTGCATGTAATGCGCCTTCCAGGCTTTGTGGTTTTTTCCAGTCGGGGTTGAACCATTTTCCGGGGTAGTTGCCAGCCTCGGCGTCGAAAGTGCCGTGGATTTCCCAGTAGTCGCGGCTGACGAATTTGCGGATTTTTTCCTCGCGCTCCACCACCACCGACAGCGTGGGCGTTTGCACCCGGCCCACGGTGGTCAGGAAGAAGCCGCCGTCGCGCGAGTTGAAGGCAGTCATGGCGCGGGTGCCGTTGATGCCCACCAGCCAGTCGGCCTCGGAGCGCGAACGTGCCGCATCGGCCAGGCCCTGCATCTGGGCTTCGCTGCGCAGCGCGCTGAAGCCGTCGCGGATGGCCTGCGGCGTCATGGACTGCAGCCACAGGCGGCGCACCGGCTTGGCCAGGGGCTTGCTGCCGCCAGCGTACTGCTCGATCAGGCGGAAGATCAGCTCACCCTCGCGGCCCGCGTCACAGGCGTTGATGATGTCGGTCACGTCCTTGCGCTTGGCCTGTTTGACCACGGCGTTCAGGCGCGTTTTGGTTTTATCGACGGGCTTTAGGTCGAAATAAGGGGGGATTACCGGCAGATGCGCAAAGCTCCATTTGCCGCGCTTGACGTCGAATTCCTCCGGCGCCTGGATCTCCACCAAGTGGCCGACCGCGCTGGTCACCACGTATTTTTCGCTCTCGAAATACTCGTCGAACTTTTCGAATTTGCCAGCAGTGGGCGTGAGCGCACGCACGATGTCTTGCGCCACCGAGGGTTTTTCGGCAATCACCAGGGTTTTTGTCATAACTTTATTGGGCCAATTTTTGAATTTGTGCGGACTTTGTCTGAGCGGCGTCAACCGGGGCGGGGCCACTTCTACAATCCGGCTTTGTCCCATTTCGCGCACAAATTCGCGTATGGGCTCCTTATTTAAGTTAACAGAGTTTTGCCGTGACTTCCAAAACCCGACCTAAAGCTGTGAAAAATCCAGGGCGACGCATCCAGGTCCGCCGTTCCGGCGTGCATGGCAAGGGCGTATTTGCACTGCAGGACATCGCCGCCGGCGATGTAGTGGTCGAATATGTAGGCGAAATCATCACCTGGGACGAAGCCCAGGACCGCCATCCGCACGACCCCAGCCAGCCCAACCACACCTTTTACTTCCATGTGGACGCAGACCGGGTGATCGACGCCAATTTTGGGGGCAATTCCTCACGCTGGATCAACCATGCCTGCGAGCCAAACTGCGAAACCGACGAGCAGGACGGCCGCATCTTCATCATCGCCCTGCGCGACATCAAAGCTGGCGAAGAGCTGAACTACGACTACGGCCTGATGCTGGAAGAGCGCTACACCCCCAAGCTCAAGGCCGAATACCCCTGCTGGTGCGGCGCCCCCAGCTGCCGTGGCACGCTGCTGGCACCTAAACGCCGCCTGAGCAGGCTGCACAAGTGATGCGCTGGCCCGCCGAGGCGATCTGGGAGGCATTGTCGCCCCAGTGGCCGGACTTCACGGTCGAGGTGCTGCCGCAGATCGACTCCACCAACAGCGAGCTGATGCGCCGCGTGCGCGCTGGCCGCTGTGAGCCCACCCTGCTGGTGGCCGAGCAGCAAACCGCCGGCCGGGGCCGCCTGGGCCGCGACTGGCACAGCCAGGTGGGCGATTCGCTGACTTTCTCTGTTTCCCTGCCCCTGGCGCCGGCCGACTGGTCCGGCCTGTCGCTGGCCGTGGGCGTGAGCGTGGCCGAGAGCCTGCACCCGGACATCCAGCTCAAGTGGCCCAACGACCTGTGGCTGCAGGGCCGCAAGCTGGCCGGCGTGCTGATCGAAACCGCCAGTGCCGGCGACCAGCGAGTGGTGGTGGTGGGCGTGGGCATCAATATCGCGCCGCGTGATGCCCAGGGCCTGTCCACCCCACCCGCCTGCCTGCAGGAGCTGCTGCCGGGTATCGATGCGGGCCAGGCCTTGCTGCGGGTGGCGCCACCCTTGCTGCAGGCCTTGGCGGCCTTCCAATTGGCCGGCTTGGCGCCTTTCTTACCCGGCTTTGTACGGCGTGACCTGCTGTGCGGCCAAGCCGTAACCCTGAGCAACGGCACCGTGGGCATGGCGCGTGGTGTGGACGCGCAGGGCGGCCTGCTGCTGCAAACCTCGGCGGGCATGCAGACGGTGACCAGCTCCGAGGTCAGCGTGCGGCCTGCAGCCCCAGGCGCCGTGCCCGGAGCATCTGCATGAAGATGGGCTTGCTGCGCGCGCTCTTACTCGCCCTGGTGTTGGCCAACGCCCTGTTTTTTGCCTGGTCGCAAGGCCTGCTGGCCGCCTACGGGCTGGCGCCGGAGCCGCAGTCTGAGCCGCAACGCTTGCAGCAGCAAATCCACCCTGAGATGCTGGTGGTGATGACGCCCGAGGCCGCAGCGGCAGCAGCGGCTGCGGCCTCTGCCGCCAGCGCGCCGGCTTCGGCGCCCGCCGTCGCGGCGAACGAGCCCACCGAGTGCCTGGTGGCCGGCCTGTTTGACGCTGCGCGCGGCAAGCAGTTGGGCGATGCCCTGGCGGCGGCCCTGCCTGCGGGTTCCTGGTCGCTGGATGCCGCCACCGAGCCAGGCCGCTGGATCGTCTATATGGGCCGCTACCAGACCACCGAGTTCACCGACCGCAAAAAGGCCGAGCTGCGCGGCCTGCACGTCAAATACGAGGCCGCGCCCGCGTCGCTGGAGCCCGGCATTCTGCTGGGCCGTTTCGACAGCGAGGCCGCAGCCAACAAATCCCTGGGCGACCTGGCCCAGCGCGGCGTACGCACCGCCAAGGTGGTGGTCGAGCGGCCCGAGCAGCATGGCCTGCAGCTGCGTCTGCCAGCGGTGGACGCAGCGCTGAAGACCCAGCTGGACGGCCTGAAGACCGCGCTGGCGGGCAAGTCGCTGCGGGCCTGCCCGGCTAACTAGGTTCAGCTATGCCCTCGCTACAACGCCCCGAGGCCGTGGATGTGCTGCTCTACCTGGCTAAGTGGATCGGCCTGGCCACGCTGGTGGCGGTGCTAGCGGGCAGTGCGTCCGCCTTCTTTTTGTTCGCGCTGGAATGGGCTACCCAAACCCGCATCGCCCACCGCTGGCTGTTGCTGCTGCTGCCGTTCGCCGGCTTTGGCGTAGGCTGGCTGTACCTGCGCTTTGGCCAGCGCGTGGAGGCCGGCAACAACCTGCTGATCGACGAGATCCACAACCCGCAAGCGACCATTCCCTTGCGCATGGCGCCGCTGGTGCTGTTCGGCACCGTGGTGTCGCACCTGTTTGGCGCCTCGGTAGGGCGCGAGGGCACGGCCGTGCAAATGGGCGGCGCGCTGGCCGACCAGCTCACCCGCCTGTTCCGCCTGCAGCTTGAGGACCGCCGCATGGTGCTGATGGCCGGCATCAGCGCAGGCTTTGCGTCCGTTTTCGGTACGCCGCTCGCCGGTGCGATCTTCGGGCTGGAGGTGCTGGCCCTGGGCCGCATGCGTTTCAACGCCCTGCTGCCCTGCCTGGTGGCCGCCATCGTGGCCGACCAGGTGGGCCTGCTGTGGGGCGTGCACCATACCCATTACGCCGTGCCGCTGGTGCCGCCCGTGACTGCCTGGCCGTTGCTGGCCATGGTGCTGGCGGGCTGCCTGTTTGGCTTGACCGGCAAGCTGTTTGCCGACGCCACCCATGCCCTGGGCGGCTTCATGAAGAAGCACATCGCCTACAGCCCCTTGCGCCCCTTCCTGGGCGGCGTGGTGGTGGCCACGGCGGCCTGGTTCTGGCTGGGCGCGGACCGCTACATCGGCCTGGGCATCCCAACGATTGTGGAGGCCTTCCAGCATCCGCTGGCCATCACCGATTACCTGGGCAAGTTCGCCTTCACCGTGGCCTCGCTGGGCACGGGCTTCAAGGGCGGCGAGGTGACTCCGCTGTTCTACCTGGGCGCCACCTTGGGCAATGCGCTGGCGCCAATTCTGCAGCTGCCCTTCCCCCTGCTGGCCGGTGTGGGCTTTGTGGCGGTGTTTGCCGGCGCGGCCAATACGCCGCTGGCTTCCACCCTGATGGCCATGGAATTGTTTGGTGCCGAAATAGGCGTTTACGCAGCACTGGCCTGCGTCACCAGCTATCTTTTTTCAGGGCACAGCGGTATTTATAAAGCCCAGCGCGTAGGCCAGGCCAAGCTGCGCGCTGCACCTGAGGGCATACGCTTGGGCGACCTGGCGGCCCACCAGCAAGACTTGGCGCGCAAGGCCGCTGCCAACGACTCCCAACCTTAGAACGTCCCTAGGAAACCCGCCGTGCAAATCCAAGCCCATGAAGTTGATCTGACCACCCCCACCGGCCCCATGCGCTGCTATGTGTACCGGCCCAAGGATGGCGGTGCTGCCAAGCCCCGGCAGTACCCGGCCATCATTTTGTATTCCGAGATTTTTCAGCAGACCGGCCCGATACGCCGCAGCGCGCAAATCATGGCAGGCCACGGCTACATCGTCATCGTGCCCGAGGTGTTCCACGAGCTGAACCCCATCGGCACCGTGCTGGGCTACGACGATGCGGGCCGCGACAAGGGCAACGCTGACAAAGTGGCCAAGACGCTGGAGGCGCATGACAGCGACACCCAGGCCATCGTCGACTACGCCGCCAGCCTGCCCTATTACGCGGGCAGCGTCGGCGCCATGGGCTTCTGCCTGGGCGGCGGCCTGGCCTACCGCGCGGCGCTGAACCCGGCGATTGCCGCCACATCGTGCTTCTATGCCACCGACATCCATTCGGGCATGGTGCCGTCCCAGCCCGGCAACGACAGCCTGGGCCGCACCGGCGAGATCAAGGGTGAGCTGCAAATGGTCTGGGGCAAGCAGGACCCGCACATCCCCGCCGCCGGCCGCGCCCTGGTCTACCAAAAGCTGAGCGACGCCGGCGTTAACTTCACCTGGCACGAGTTCAACGGCGTGCACGCCTTCATGCGCGACGAAGGCGAGCGTTTTGATGCAGAACTGCAGCTGCTGGGCTACCAGCTGGCGCTCAGCCTGTTTCGTCGCGCGCTGTACTGACGGCTTGCGGACCTGGCCCAGAACGGTGAATAGCTTGCTGGGTTTAGACCACTAAAGCGGCAATACCGCCAGCCGCCACAGCGTCGTCAGCTCTGCCGCGCGTGCCGCATGCAGGGCGGCGGTGGCGTCGGTAGCCTTGGGGTGCTGCGGCTTGGCGTCCAGCCGGCCCAGCACCTGCAGGCCGTGCTGGGTAAATGCGTCCTGCAGCTCGGTGGGCGTGCGTAGGCCCAGGTGCTCCGCCAGGTCAGAAATGACCAGCCAGCCCTCGCCGCCTGGCACCAGGTGCTTCTTCAAGCCGGCCAGAAAAGCCAGCAGCATGCGGCTGCCTTCGTCGTACACCGCGTGCTCTATGGGCGAGCCAGGCCGGGCCGGCAGCCAGGGCGGGTTGCAGACGATCAGCTGGGCCTGGCCCTCGGGGAACATATCGGTTTGCACCACCTGCACCGTGGGCGCCACGCCCAGCTGCAGCAGATTCGCGCGCGCGCAGGCCAGGGCGCGTGGGTCCTGGTCGGTCGCCACCACCTGGGCCACACCGCGCCGTGCCAGCACGGCCGCCAGCACGCCCGAGCCGGTGCCGATGTCGAACGCCACCGCCGTATCGGCAGGCAGCGGCGCCTTGGCCACCAGGTCGATGTATTCGCCCCGTGCCGGTGAAAACACGCCGTAGTGCGGGTGGATGCGGTTCTGCGGCGCATCGCCCAGCGCCGGTATTTCAATGCCCACGCGTCGCCATTCGTGCGCGCTGGTCAGGCCCTGAAGCTCGCGCAGGGTGATGACCGATGGGCCGGCGGCGAGGTCCGCCGGGCCCCAGGCAGCCAGGCAGGCGGCGTGCACTTTGGGGGCGCGGCGCAGCGGCACGCTGTAGTCTGCCGCCATGGGCACCAGCAGCATGTTCAGCACCCGCGCGCGCTGCGCCTGGGCCTGGCGGTGCAGGTGAAAGGCATCGGCCAGCGAGCCCGCATCCTTGGGGGCCTTGCGCTGCTTGCGGGCCGGGGTTTTGTCGATGCGCCGCGTCATCGCCTGCAGCAGCTGGCGCGCGTTATGAAAGTCGCCACGCCACAGCAGTGCCGTGCCTTCGCAGGCCAGGCGGTAGGCGGTGTCGGCGTTCATCGTGTCGTCGGCCAGCACCACTTTTTTGGGCGGCGGCGCACCGCGCTCGGAGCGCCAATGGGCCGACTGCGGCTGGTCGTTTTCGGTCCAGTGCAGGGTGGGGCTGGAAGACAGCGTGGCGGGTGTGGGGGTGGACATGCTTGCTTTCACGCTGTTGGGGGACCGAGTCTTTTACCAGACGGCAGGCCCCCTGCACGTTGCAGGCAGAATTTACTTTGCTATGCATTCAGTAGCTGCTCGTGCAGGTATTACCTGCGCTAGAGGCCGATTTTTTATAAACCCAGCTACCATGGTTTCCCGATTTGCACGAGCCTTCGCCAGCTTTAGCTGCGCGGTAGTGACATATACGTAGGAAATGGTCGTCAGCAGATTTCGTTTACCTTGTTGTGCTGCTCAGTTCGTTGCTGGCGGCCAACCGAGGCTGGAAATCGAGCGCTTGTTGGGCAACATAACCCTCCAAATTTGGAATACTTCGTCTGGCGAATTGGCTTTTGCGGCCATCGTTTCTGCCACTTTCGTTCGTAAGTCATCCCACTCGTAACCCGAAAAGCCTCCTCCATCGTTGCGGTCCAACATCGTTTCAAGATGAGTCTTCATGTCGTCGGGTATGAAGGTCTCAAGATTCTTCAAACGTATTTTTGCCTCGTATGAATTACGACTTTGCATCACCATTTCTATTGCTGTAATGAGTCGTCCTTGCTTTGCCTGCTCAGAGGTTAATTCGCGCTGCAGTTTTGCTTGAGCTTTTTGGTTGATGAGTGCAAATCCGGCGACCAGTAGCGCCGCTACGATTGCGGCAGCAGAACTCCAGTATGTGGCAGTTTGCTTTTCATTGAGTGACCTCACAGAACTTTCCGCCACCTCGGCGCGTAATGTAAGTTCCTGCACAGCTTGTTGAAGCTTCGCGACATCAACCCCACCGTTTAAAGAGGTCGTTTGCGCATTCCCCATGGCGGGAAAAATAAGTAGCACTGTTGCAAAAAGAGCTGATATTAAGTGTATTTTCATAAGATTTTTCCAGGTTTCATGAACGGTAAAGTATCTACCGCTGCAGGTTTCGCTTAGAGATTTTTGAGTTTGTGGATGGCACGGGCACTGAATATCCTCGACTACAAAGTTACTACAAGTAGCCATCAACAAGGTGATGGTCGTTTAAAGCTGTCGGCGGTGAGGCCAGCATTGACATAGATCGTCTACGAAAAGATTGTGCTGTTCGGATGCGTGGTATTGGGTATCCTCTGAGAGTGCTACATAAGTAATAGCTACTATCGCAGGTAATATCTGCGCTACAGCCTTGTTTTACCTGAAGCCGCAGAACATGCACATCACCGTCCAACGCGGTGCCTACCGCATCGATACCGACCCCGCCAGCCTGGACATGGCTGCCGTCCACGCCTACCTCACGCGCAGCTACTGGTCGCCGGGTATTGTGTTTGAGCGGGTGCAGCGGGCGGCGGCGAACTCGCTGTGTTTTGGGCTGTTCCATGGTGCCGAGCAGGTGGGCTTTGCGCGGGTGGTGACCGACAAGACGACCTTTGCCTACCTGGCCGATGTGTATGTGCTGGAGGCGCACCGGGGCCAGGGTTTGTCGAAGTGGCTGGTGCAAATTATTTTGGCCCACCCGGAGCTGCAGGGCTTGCGCCGCTTTTTGCTGGCTACGGCCGATGCGCATGGGCTGTATGCGCAGTTTGGTTTAGAGCCGCTGGCCAAGCCAGAGCGGATGATGCAGATCCTCGCGCAGTAGCCGGGGCCGGCAAATCCGGGACAATGCGGATCGATTTGATTTTTCTACCGACATTGCCATGACCGATACCAACAACAGCACCGATACCAACGCCATTGCGGATACAAGCGCCGCTCCCGCCCTGCCCGACCATCTGTCCGCCGACCCACGCAGCCCCTTCCACGTGGCCGCCGTGTTCGAGCATGACATCGGCATCCGCCTGAACGACAAGGAGCGTTCAGACGTGGAGGAATACTGCATTAGCGAAGGCTGGGTGAAGGTGCCCTCCGGCAAGACGCGTGACCGCCACGGCCGCCCCTTGCTGATGAAGATCAAGGGCAAGGTCGAGGCCTATTACCGCTGAGTGTGCGGCGGGCTGCGTCCACAGGGCTTCAAAATGCAAAAGGGTTTGGGGTAATGGCAGCACATACATCTGTTCCTACCGTGTGGGCCCAGCGCCTGGGGTTTGGCGGCTTGATTCCCTTTGTGGGGCTTGCGCTGGCGCTGTGGGTGTTGGCACCGGCGCAGCGCTCTTTCGCAGGGCTGGCTCTGCTTGGTTACGGTGCCACGATCGCTAGCTTTCTGGGCGCTATTTACTGGGGTTTGCTGATGCGTGATGCATCCACGCCCTCGCCGCGTCTCCTGGTGTGGGGCGTGGTGCCCTGCCTGGTGGCTTGGCTCGGGCTGCTGGTGGGCCCGGTACCTGGGCTGCTGCTGATGGCGGGCTTGCTATGGGCCTGCTTTGGCGTAGACCGCGCCATATACCCCCGCTTTCAGATGCAGGGCTGGCTGCCGATGCGGCTGGTGTTGACCGTGGTGGCCAGCGCTAGTTGCGTTGCCGGTGCTGTGGCTTTGTGGCGCTAAAAATCACACCGCTTGGTCCCATTTGCGGCGGACCACGTCTTTGAGCAAATGCTGCTTGAATGCCAATGCCAGCGGTGAGAATTTCTTGCCGGCAGGGTGAACGATATGCCAAGCCGATGGCAAGGGAAAGCCTTCCATATCGATCACGCTGACGCCGTGCTCTTTTAGCAGGCCGTGCAAGGCATGGCGCGAAACCAACCCTATGCCCAGTCCACCGGCGACGGACTCTTTCACCGCCTCATTGCTGCCTAACTCTAGCCGGACGTCGGGCCGGAACTTCAGCTTGCGGAAATACTGGTCGCCGGTCATGCGGGTGCCAGAGCCTTTTTCTCGCAGAATGAAGCGGTGCTGGGCGAGTGCATCCAGTGGCACGCTTTTGCGTTTGGCCAATGGGTCGGAGCTTGGTGCAATCACCACGATGGGGTTGGGCATGAACACCTCGTCGCTCAAGTCCATGTCCGTCGGTGGGGTGGACATGATGTAGAGGTCGTCCAGGTTTTCACGCAGGCGGTGCACCACGCCATCGCGGTTGAGGATCTGTAGTGACACGTCGATGGCCGGATGCTGCTTGCAAAAGCTGCCAATCAGGCGCGGCATGAAGTACTTGGCCGTGCTGACCACGGCCACCCGCAGCTTGCCGCGTGACAGGCCCTTGGCCGCATCCACGCCCTGCTCAAAGGCGTCCCAGGTCTGGGCCACAGAACGCGCGGTGACGGCCAGCTCCTTGCCCACATCGGTGAGGTAGATCTTTTTGCCCACCACCTCGTACAGCGGCAGGCCGACCGACTGGCTCATGTCTTTCAACTGCATGGAGGCCGTGGGCTGGGTTACATGCGTGGCCTTGGCAGCCGCGCTCACGCTACCGGTATCGGCCAAGGCCAGGAACAGCCGCAGTTGGCGGAACGTGACATTCATAAGGTTTTATCTATTCCTGAGCACATGGAAATCGATTTTACAAAATGGATGCTTGTTTTTAGGATCGCCGCAAGGAAACCACTTATGCAAAACCTGCTTGATCCCGCCATTCTTTTCTTCGTCTTTGGTGTGCTGGCCGGCACCGTCAAATCCAACCTTGAAATTCCGCCTGCCATCTCACGGTTTCTTTCTTTGTATCTTTTGATGGCGCTGGGTCTCAAGGGTGGGTTTGCGCTCTCCCACTCTGGGCTGACGGCCAACGTCGGCGTCAGTCTGGCGGCTGCGATTGCGCTGGCGATCTGTGTCCCATTGCTAGGCTACTGGTTCCTGCGGCGCTTCATTTCTGGTTTTGACGCTGCAGCGATTGCCGCGACGTATGGGTCTGTCAGTGCTGTGACTTTTGTGACCGCCGTCCAGTATTTGGAAAACCAGCATGTGGCCTATGGTGGGCACATGGCCGCTGGCATGGCATTGATGGAGTCGCCTGCCATCATCATGGCCATTGTGTTTGCCAACGGGCTGCGTCGAAAAGCCGCGCCGGCAGTGGGCACAACGGGCAGCGAGACGTCCAAGGCCGGCGTGTCGGTGGGCAAGATCCTGCATGAATCTTTCACGGATGGCGCGCAGTTGCTGCTGCTCGGGGCCATGGCGGTGGGGCTGATTACGGGTGACACCGGCAAAGCCGCCATGCAGCCGTTCTCGGGAGACTTGTTCAAGGGCATGTTGTCATTCTTCCTGCTGGACATGGGCCTGATGGCGGCGCGCAACCTGCCGCAGATCCGGGGTAAGTCGCCAGTGCTGATTGCCTACGCCGTGCTGGGGCCGCTGGTGCATGCGAGTCTCGCCCTGGGCCTCGCATGGGTGTTGGGCCTGCCCGTGGGCGACGCTGCCTTGCTCATGGTGCTGGCCGCAAGTGCTTCGTATATTGCAGTGCCTGCGGTGCTGCGGTATGCGCTGCCAGAGGCCAACCCTTCGCTGTACTTCGGACTGAGTCTGGGCGTGACTTTCCCGCTGAATTTGCTGTTCGGCATTCCTACCTACACGGCCGTGGCGCGGGCGGTGCTGCAATAAAGGTGTTGCGTACCGTCTTGATGGGGCTGGTACCTGTGCAGCAGGACTGCGTGCCCATGCCCAGCTGCTTCATCGGGTACGTGTTGCAGGTCTTGGGGCTGAGAGATAAATCTGGCTGCTGCCCTGAAAAATAGTGCGCAAGCAGCTATTGAATCAATAGCATGAGAGATGGCGCAAGAGTCAGCGGCAGCCCTGGCGCCACGGAACCCCACGATTACACTAACTTTGTGGATGGCGTACAGCGCAAGCTGCCAGGAATTGCCTCGGTGCGGACTACTATTTCCCTGCAGACAAAGAAGGCTGCGCACCGCATTCCTGTGCTTTTGAATGCCTAGGCAAGTAGCTAATCAGGTGACGGTTTCACTTTACTTTCTAACAGGCAAGGCCTTATGAAATATGCAGCATGTGTTCTGGGCTTGGTGTGTGGCGCGCTCTGCGCGGGCACAGTCCCGGCACGGGCGGCCAAACCTGTCGCGGCCACGGCAGACAGCGACTTCGACGCCACTTTCTCCCACCCCTGGGTGTTTTTACCGCCACAGCGCAGCCCCGAGGCGTATTTCACCAACCGGCAAAGTCCGGCTACGGTGGAGTCGCCTTTCGTGCTGCGCTTTGGCCTGTCCATGCGCGGCCTGGTGCCGGCAGGCCATAGTGCGGGCCTGGCCGGTCACCACCACCTGCTGATCAACCAGCCGCTGCCGCTGGACTTCACCAAGGCCCTGCCGTTCACCGAGAAGTACATCCACTTCGGCAAGGGCCAGATGGAGACCGCGCTGAACCTGCCACCTGGCAACTACGACCTGCGCCTGGTGCTGGCCGACCAGGGCCACATACCGTACTTCGTCTACAGCAAGCTGCTGCACGTGACGGTGACGTCGCAGAACAAGGACATGCCCGCAGCCAGCGTGCTGGGCCCGCCGCGTGTGGAGATCATGGGCGTGGCCGATGGCGCGGCGCTGCAGCCGCCGTTTCGCATCCAGTTCCATGCGTCTGGCTTCAACATCGCTCCGCGTGCGGCGCAGCTGCCGGACACGCACTACTTCCGCTTGCTGCTGGACCGCCCGGGTGCCGCGCCCGAGGTGATGAACTTCAGCTCCGGCCAGACCGAGGTGTGGCTTAACCCGCCCAAAGGCGCGTACACCGCGCGGCTGGAGCTGGTGCGCAATGCCGCCCAGCCCGAGAGCGTGGCGGCGCGGGCTACGCCTGTGGCGTTCAGCGTGGGGCCTTAAGTTTGCGCTAAGAAAACGGTGGATTGAGCTGTTACAAGCCTGTATCGCCAGGCCACCGTTCGGTGGCGGGCACGCTACAGGAGTAACGCCATGGAACTGGACCCGCTAGACATCGTTGACCATGCCAAACCCGCCAGAAGGCCCACCAAGCGCCGCTGGTTGAACCCGGCGGTGGCCATTACCGTGGCACTGCTGGCCACGTTTTTAGGCATCTGCAAGGTCAAGGACGACAACATCGTGCAGGGCATGCAGCAGGCCCAGGCCGACAAGCTGGACCACTGGCAGTTCTACCAAGCGCGCAATGTGCGTGAAGAGATCGCCAACGCCACGCTGGCCCAGCTGCGCCTGCAGGCCATGGGCGTGACAGCACCGGCCCAGCAGGCCGCCTACCAGCAGCAGATCAGCGCCTATACGGCACTGGCACAGAAAGAGAATCAAAAGAAGGACGAGCTCAAAACCCAGGCCGAGCAAGACCAGAAGACCTACGACGCGCTGAACTTCCGCGACGACCAGTTTGACCTGTGCGACGCGCTGATTGCCATCGCCATCTCCATGCTGGCCGTGGCCTCGCTCACACAGCTTCCGGCTCTGTACGTGCTGAGTTTGGTGCCGGCAGGGTTCGGCGTTCTGATGGGCGTGTCGGGCCTGGTCGGCCTGGGCATCCACCCGGACGCGCTGATCAAGCTGCTGAGTTGATTAGTGCAGCATGGTTGTATCATGCAACCATATTGAAACCGTGAACTTGAGCCATGCCCAGTACACCTGCTTCTATCGTCGACCGCATCCGCAGCGCATCGCGCCAGATGGTGCGCGAACTTGGCTTCATGCAGTCCACCCTGGCGGCTACCGACTACCCACCGTCGGCTGTGCACGCCATTCTGGAGATTGGTGCCCAGCGCGCGCTCACGGCGGTGCAGCTGGGCGAGGTGCTGGGCCTGGAGAAGTCCAGCGTCAGCCGCATGGTGCGCAAACTGGTGGATGCGGGCGAGCTGCAGGAGTCCGCCAGCGGCGACGATGGCCGGGTGAAATACCTGGCGCTGACGGCGCTGGGCAAACGCAGCCTCAAGTCCATCCATACCTATGGGCGCAAGCAGGTCTCTGGCGCGTTGGCGCAGCTGACTGAAGTCCAGCAGCAAGCGGTGGCCGAGGGCCTGGCGACCTACGCCCAGGCCTTGCAGGCGCGGCGCACCGGCATACCGTTGGCACCGGGTTCGGCGCTGCAGACCGTGCAGGGCTACCAGCCCGGTGCGATAGGCCGCATCACGGAAATGCATGCCCGCTATTACAGCCGCAGCGTGGGCTTTGGCGCCTACTTTGAAAGCCTGGTGGCCAGCGGCCTGGCCGAGTTCAGCGCCCGCCTGGAGAGCCCGCGCAATGGCCTGTGGCTGGCGCTGCATGCTGGGCGCATCGTGGGTTCGGTGGCGGTGGATGGTGAAGACCTGGGCGCGAACACCGCCCATCTGCGCTGGTTCATCGTGGATGACGGTTTGCGCGGCCTAGGCGCCGGCAGGCAGCTGCTGTCGGAGGCCACGGCGTTCTGCGACCGCCAGGCCTTTGCCGAAACCCATCTATGGACCTTCCGGGGGCTGGACGCGGCGCGCAAGCTGTACGAAGACTGCGGTTTCACCCTGGCTGAGGAGCGGCCAGGGAAGCAGTGGGGAACCCAGGTGGTGGAGCAGCGCTTTGTGCGCCGCTTGCCCGCGCATGAAAGTAGCTAGACCACTGCACCGAACAGGCTGCCGACTCCAGCCGTCACCGCCATGGCCAGCGCCCCCCAAAAGGTGACACGCCATGCGCCCAGCCAGGGATTGGCGCCGCCCACGCGCGCCGCCACCGCACCGAGCACGGCCAGGAAGAGCAGCGACATGGCTGCGATCCACCACAGCAGCCCCTGCGCAGGCGCCAGTGCAGCGACGGCCAGCGGCAGCGCTGCGCCTATGGCAAAACTGCCCGCTGATGCCCAGGCCGCTTGCAGAGGCCGTGCTGTGGCTATTTCAGAAATGCCGAGTTCGTCGCGCGCATGGGCCCCGATGGCGTCGTGCGCCATGAGCTGCTCTGCCACTTCGCGGGCCAGCTCGGGCGTCAACCCCCGGCCGGTGTAGATGGCCGTCAGCTCGCGCCGCTCGGCCACGGGGTCGGCTTCCAGCTCGGCGCGTTCCCGTGCCAGGTCGGCACTCTCGGTATCTGCCTGGGAGTGCACCGACACATACTCTCCTGCGGCCATGGACAT
Source organism: Burkholderiales bacterium (assembly GCA_026400275.1). Taxonomy (GTDB): domain Bacteria; phylum Pseudomonadota; class Gammaproteobacteria; order Burkholderiales; family Burkholderiaceae_C; genus Rhodoferax_B. Next base: position 8,624 of record JAPLPK010000058.1, on the reverse strand, counting down.
AGCTCCGGCAACCAGGCCGGCCACACCGGTCATCAGGATGTTGCCAATGCTGGAATGCGCCGCAGCGATGCCCACGATCAGGCTGGCCGTGGAGACAATGCCGTCGTTGGCACCCAGCACGGATGCCCGTAGCCAGCCTATGTGCTGGGTTCTGTGTCGTTCAATATGCCGCATGAAATTCCTTGGGTGGAAAGAAGACCATTACAAGCCATGAATATGAATGCAGCCTGAATCCAAACGGCCATCGTCACGGCGACACTCTTCAGCTTATCTTCATCTGAGCGGTATCCAATGCCTGCTTGGCCCCGTACAGCCGATAAGAGCTGTGTGCTGTTGGCCAGCATGCCTAGCTTTGATTGCATCACCACCTGGCCGGACCTTCGGTGAGGCGATGGAAAGCCATCCATAGTTCACACACATTTGACCTAAACCCATACCATTGCTAACCCATAGACGCATAGTCTCACCTTTGAGGAAAACAATATGAACCCACAAGCCACACCGCGCTACGACCGCCTCAGCCAGGCTTTCCATTGGCTCACGGCCATCGTCGTGACCATCGCGTTCATCCTCGGCCCGGGCGGCTTCGGACGTTTGATGCACGAGGGTGTCGATCCTGCAACGCGAATCGATATCGTTTGGCACGAGTCCCTGGGCATTCTGGTCCTGGTGCTCACCCTGTTGCGCTTGTTGTGGGTCGCTTTCCGCCCTGCCGCGCCACAGTTTGAGATGAGCGGGCCCATGCACATGGCCAGCAAACTCGGGCACATCGTCTTGTGGTTGCTGTTGTTGGCACTGCCGGTTACGGCCCTCTTGGCTTTGGGCAGCGAGGACCATCCTTTGACGCTGCTCGGCGGCGTCCGCGTCGATCACATGCCCTGGATTGCCGACTCCGCCATTGCCGAGCTGGCCGACTGGGGCGATGTGCACGGGTTTCTGGGCGATACCATCATGTGGCTGGCCGGCGTGCATGCAGCGGCAGCCATCTTCCACCATGTATTTCTCAAAGACGGAGTTTTGCGGGCGATGTTGCCCGGCCGCAAGTGACCCGCAGAACGGTCTGTTTTCAGGTTTGAAAATGGACCGTGACCCGCAGCCCCAGCGGTACGGCATCCGGATGCGCATCTTCCAGCAGAACCTCGGCATTGTGCTGCCGCGCAATCTCCTGCACGATAGACAGGCCCAGGCCCGAGCCATCGGCCTCGGTGCCTAGCGCCCGGTAGAAGGGCTGGAACACCAGCGCGCGTTCTGCGGCAGGAATGCCCGGGCCGTTGTCCTCCACCTGCAGCACAGCGCCCTGACCGGCATCCGCCAGGGCCCGCACGGTGATGATGCCGGTATGCGCTTCGCTGGACGGCGTGTAGTGGATGGCGTTTTCCACCAGGTTGCGCACCAGCTCTTTCAGCAGCGTGGGGTTGCCCTGGATCTGCAGGCCGGGGCTGCCGGCCTCGGCGCCGTCGTAGCCCAGGTCGATGCGTTTCTCCAGCGCGCGGGGCACGCAGTCACGCACCACCTCCATGGTCAGGCGCGGATGCTGGAGCGGCCAATCTGCTGCAGCGAGCGCTTCAACTCGGCCGTGCTGGTGCCTTCGCGCTGGGCCAGGTCGGCCTGCATGCGCAGCCCGGCCAGCGGGGTTTTCAGCTGGTGGGCGGCATCGGCCAGAAAGCGCTTTTGCGTGGCGATGGAGTCCTTCAGCCGGGTCAGCAGGTCGTTTACCGACGAGACCAGCGGTGCCACTTCCAGTGGCACGGCCTTTTCATCCAGCGGGCTCAGGTCGTCCGAGGTGCGCGCGCGGATGCGGTCCTCCAGGCGCTTCAGTGGCCGGATGCCGCGCGCCAGCGCCAGCCACACCAGCAGCACGGCCAGCGGCAGGATGACGAACTGCGGCAGCATCACGCCTTTGATAATTTCGGCCGCCAGCACCGAACGCTTTTCACGCGTTTCGGCCACCTGCACCAGTGCCAGCTGGCTGCCGGCAATGTCCAGCTTGATCCACAGATAGGCCACGCGCACGTCCAGGCCCCGCATCTCATCGTCACGCAGATGCACCGGGCCTTCGGCGGGCTTTTCATCGGCTGGTGGCAGCGGCAGGTCAGTATCGCCGCTGAGCAGTTCGCCGCGTACGCCGCGCACCTGGTAGTAGACCTGGTCGGAGTCGTCGGCGCGCATGATTTCACGCGCAGGCAGCGGCAGATTGAACTGCGCGTGGTCGGGCTGGGCCACCACCAGCAACTGCGACAGCGCCTGCACGTTGTATTCCAGCGCCCGGTCAAACGGCTTGCCCGCAATGCCCTGGGCCACCAGCCAGGTCAGCGCCAGGCTGACCGGCCACAGCAGCAGCAAGGGCGTGAGCATCCAGTCCAGGATTTCGCCGAAGAGCGAGCGTTGTTCGCGCTGGAAGATTTTCACGGGGTGGGCGTTAGAGCGTGTGTCACTTGCCCATCTTAGCGATGCCGCCCCATGCGAAGCTTACGTGTTCACCCTGTGCCCACCCTGTGTTTCAACCAACGCATCAGCCCACCCACCACGGGCAGTTTTTCGTACAGCTCCTCGGCGGCATCCCAGTAGTCGCGGTGCAGGGTGATGCGGCCGTCTGGCCCCAGCTGCAGGTGCGAGCCGCCGTGGATGGTTTGGGTGACGGTGGGGCTGAAGCTTTTGAAGCGGAACTGGAAGTCCCAGGTCAGGAAGCACTGCGGCCCGTTGCTGATGCGCTCCAGCACCACGAAGCGGGGCGCATCCAGCGCGTCAAACATATGGCTGTAGATGCCCTGGATGGCGGGCAGGCCCTGCACGTCTTTGAACGGATCTTTGAAGCGGGCGTCGGGCGTATAGAACTCGCCGCAGCGGACCACCGAGGCGGGTGTCAGCGTCTCGAAGAAGTCGACGATGCTTTGCAGGGGGATGGGGGTGTCGCTCATAGCCCGGTCATGCCGCGTACCGCCCGGAAGTAGGCGCTGTAGGGTAGCAGGCGCAGGGCCTTCATCCACAGGGTGAAGCGTTTGGGGAAATGGATTTCAAACGCGCCTCTTGCCCAGCCGGCCAGCATGGCGGTGGCGGCCTGCTCGGGGGTGATCAGGGCCGGCATCTGGAAGTCGTTTTGCGCGGTTAGCGGGGTTTTGACGAAGCCGGGGCAGACCAGGCTTACGCCGATTCCCTGGTCATGCAGGTCCAGGTACAGGGTCTCGGCCAGGTTGATGAGCGCGGCCTTGGTGGGGCCGTAGGCCAGGCTTTGCGGCAGGCCGCTGTAGCCGGCCACGCTGGCGACCAGGCTGATGTGGCCGCTGCCTTGGCGCAGCAGCACGGGCAGCACCGCGTCCAGCATGTGCAGCACGCCCACGTAGTTGACCTGCAGGTGCTGCTGCATCTGCGCCAGGTCGAAGGCGGTGGCGCGCTGGGCGCGGTAGTAGCCGGCGCAGTAGACCACGGCGTCAAGACGTCCCAGTTGGCCCAGGCTGAGCGCGGCGGCCTGCAGGGCGGCGTGGTCGGCCGTGTCCAGCGGCAGGGCGCGGGCGCCGGGGTGCTGGTCCACGAAGCGCTGCAGTGCGTCTGCTTGGCGGGCCGACACCACCACCTGGGCGCCCTGGCCGTGCAGCGCCTGCGCCGTGGCCAGGCCGATGCCGCTGGAGGCGCCGATCAGCCACACGGTTTTGCCGTGCCAGTCGGTGATGGGAGGGTTGAGTGACATGCTGCCTACTATGGTTTTGATAGCTGCTTGCGCAGGTTTTATATACGCTAGCGGCCGATTTGGCTTAACTTTTCGTGAATGAGAGCGTGACATCGCCCAGGTGGATGCCTAGCTTGGACATGCGGGCTTTGTTCAGCATCACGCGCTCGTTGACCAGGTACATCCAGTCGTCCATCTGCACGTTGTAGACCGAGCCGTCCACCGGCAGCGCCAGGGTGTAGTTCCAGTGGAAGGCGTTGCCGCCTTCCTCGCCCAGGGCCGCGCCCACCACGTCGTCGGCCCGGCCGCTGTAGCGTCCATCGGCTTCGCGGTGCAGGCGCCAGATGCGCTTTTGCGTGGTCCCGTCGGAGTAGTTGAAGGACTCGTCGAGCACACCGTCGTCGCCATTCCAGCTGCACAGCATCACCACGGTGAAGCGCTTCACGACTTTGCCGGATCGGTCAGTGAACACGCCGTAGGCGTCCAGCGTGCCGTTGAAGTAGCTGCGCAGGTCCAGCGTGGGGGTCTGGCCCGCGTAGTCGGTCACTTGGGGGCCCGCGCAGCCGGCCAGGGCGGTGATGGCAGTGGCGGCGAGCAGAAGACGGCGTTTCATGGAGATACCTCGTGGGTTGGGCGGACGATGAGCAAATACAAAGCAGCGGCTGCCAGGGCTTTCAGCACGCAGGGCAGCAGGCAGTAGACGGCGCTGAGGGCGCGCAGGGCGGGTGCGTCCTGTGCGCCGGGGGTATAGCCGGCCAGTGCCAGCAGCGGCAGCGCCAGGCCGGCGGCCAGCGCCAGGTTCAGCTTGGTGGCGAAGTTCCACCAGCCAAAGTACAGGCCGGTGGCGTTGCCGCCCACGCCGTCGTGCTTGGCGTCTTTGACCACGCCCGCCAGCAGCGCGCTGGGTAGGGCCAGGTCGGTGCCCAGCGCAGCACCCGAGGCCACGCAGACCAGTAGAAAAGCGGTGCTGTCACCCGCACCCAGCAGGCTGGCGCCGACAAAGCTGATGACCGACAAACCCATGCCGACCAGCCAGGTGCGCGCCAGGCCCAGGCGCTCCACCACCTTCAGCCACAGCGGAATGGACAGCGCAGCGCAGATGAAATAGGTCGCCAGAAACAGCGGCTGCAGCGCAGCGGCGGCCTGCAGCCGGTCTTGCACAAAAAACAGCACCAGGGTGGCGGGCACGGCGCTGGCAATGCCGTTCAGCAGGAACACCGCCAGCAGCCGGCGAAACGCCGGGTTGCGCCAGGGTTGCCATAGCGCTGCGGGGCTGGCGTGTGCCGCCGCTGCCTGGGTGGATGGCGCTACCGAGCGGCTCCAGGCCCACCAGCCGCCAGCCAGGCCCAGCACCAGCAGACCCACGGTGGCGGGCAGGCCCAGCAGCACCGGGGCTACGCTGGCGGTGACCACGCCCACCAGGCCCAGGCCTTCGCGCCAGGCCACGATGCGGCTGCGCTCGGCCTCGCTGCCACCCAGCAGCGCGGCCCAGGACTGGTGCAGCACGCCCAGGGTGCTGTAGGCGGTGTAGGTCAGCACCAGCAGCGCACCGGCCCACAGCAGCAGGCCCTGCGGTGTGCTGGCCCAGGGAAAGAACAGGCCGGCAAAACCCAGCGCCATCAGCAGCGCAGCGCCCGCCGCTACCGCCAGCACGGCGCGGCGCGATGTGGCAAACAGCCGGTCGCCCCAGCGGCCCAGCAGCGGGTCCACCACGCCGTCCAGCAGCCGGGCCGCCAGCAACAGCGGGCCCAGCAGCGCCAGGGGCACGCCCAGGGTGGTGGCGTAGTGGTTGGGCAGCACCACGTACAGGGGCAGCGCCACAAAGGCCAGGGGCAGGCCCATCAGGCCGTAGAGCAGGCCGTTGCGGGGGGTGAAAGCGGCGGAGGATGTCACGGCGTGGCGGCCAGCAAGGCCTTGCGCATGGCCGGCTCGGAGGTCTGGGGCGACAGCCAGATGCCGAAGAACAGCGCGGCAAAGTTGCCGTCGCGGATTTCGCCGGTGGGCTGGCCATTGGTCAGGAAGCGCGCGGTCTGTGTCTGCGGCTCGTAGATGCCCAGGATGCGGTCGCCCTTCTTGACATCGGGGAAGGCCGCCTCCAGCTTTTGCTGCCAGGCTTGGGACTGCGCGTCGGGAATGCTGGCGCTGCGGCGCATCTCGTCTATCGAGCGGCGGGCGATGTCGGCGCGGCTGAAATCGCGCAGGTAGCGCAGCTCCAGCGCGAAAGGCGTGTCGGCATAGCGCGCGGCCTGGAAGCCGGGCGCCACCCAGAGCTGGGCGTCATACACCTCAAAGCCCCACACGCGCAGGCGCGTGCTGCCGCTGAGCGTGGCCTGCGGTACGGCCTGGGCCACCGGGGTGGGCAGGTCGGCTGCCCATAGATTTAAGCAAAAAAGGCCTGTAGCGCAGGTAATACCAGCGCAGGCAGCTATTTTTTTAATAGCGTATATTGAATCAGATTGATGTTGCCCTTGTCGAAGGCGGCTTCGCAGTAGGCCAGGTAGAACTCCCATAAGCGCATAAACCTTTCGTCAAAACCCAGTTGCAGCACCTCGCTGCGGGCGGCCAGAAACTTGTCGCGCCAGCGGCGCAGGGTTTCGGCGTAGTCGGGGCCGAAGGCGAACTCGTCCACCACCTCCAGCCCGGCTGCGGCGGCTTCGCGCTTGAATTCGCGCGGGCACGGCAGGCAGCCGCCGGGGAAGATGTACTGCTGGATGAAGTCGGTGCTGCTGATGTAGCGCTCGAACAGGCTGTCGTCGATGACGATGCTCTGGATGCAGGCGCGGCCACCGGGTTTCAGCAAACGGGCCACGGTCTGGAAATAGGTGGGCCAGTATTCGCGGCCCACGGCTTCCACCATCTCGATGGAGCAGATGGCGTCAAACGGCGCGTCGGCGATGTCGCGGTAGTCCTGCAGGCGCAGGTCCGCCCGGCTGTCCACGCCCAGGCGTTGCACGCGCTGGTTGGCAAATGCCAGCTGCTCGGTGCTCAGCGTCACGCCGGTGACGCTGGCGTTGAATTCCACCGTGCCCATTTCGGCCAACGCGCCCCAGCCACAGCCGATTTCCAGCACGCGGTCGCCAGGCTGCACGTTGGCCATGCGCAGGGCGCGGCGCACCTTGGCGTTTTGCGCCAGGCGCAGCGGCTGGTCCAGCGCGCCTTCGAACCAGGCGGACGAGTAGTTCATGCTGTCGTCCAGCCACAGGCTGTAGAAGGCATTGCCCAGGTCGTAGTGGGCGTGGATGTTCTTCTGGCTGTTTGCCTTCGTATTGCGATTCAGCAAGTGCTTGATGCGGTACCACAGCCGGCCTATCCAGTGGCCGTACACCACGTCTTCGATCTCTTGCCGGTTGCAGATGAATACGGTCAGCAGATCGGTCAGGTCCGGCGTGGTCCAGTCGCCGGCGATATAGGTTTCGGCCACGCCGATGTCGCCGGACTTGAGGGCCGCCGCGCAGACGTTCCAGTTCTTCAGCGTCATGGCTGCGGTAGGTGCGTCGCCGTGCTGCTGGTGGTTGCCGAAGACCTGCATGCTGCCGTCGGGCAGCTGCATGGTCAGGCTGCCGTGGCGCAGGCGCTGCAGCAGCTGCAAGGCGCTGCGGGCGGCGGCGGGCGCGTCGGAGGGAATGGCGAAGCGCGAAGCGGTGGTGCTGATGGGCATAGGCTCTATCTCGTCACAAAATCTTGGGGTGGCTGGGGCTTGCTAAAAAATGGCACGCGCTGGCGCCACAGCTTGAAGGCTTGCCAGTGGATGCGGGCCATCACGCCCAGGGTCATGGCCGGGTAGCGCCACAGGGCGCGGCGCATGCTGGCGGGCGTGATGGGTTCCAGCGTGCCGCTGACGCTGGTTTCAATGAGTGCGCCCTGCGCGTCGTCGTAGTCCACCCGGGCCACGGTCTTGTCGCCCGCGCGCATGAAGCGGAAGCGGTAGCCGCCCTCCACCGGGCAAAACGGCGATACGTGGAAGACCTTGGCCGCTGTCAGCTCCAGGCCGTAGCGGGGCTGGTCCAGCACATAGCAGTGGCGTTCGCCAAAGGTGTTGTTGACCTCGACCACGATGGCGCGCAAGGACCCATCGGCACGGTGGCAGTACCAGAAGCTCACCGGCTTGAAGGTGTAGCCGAATACACGCGGGTAGCAGTGCAGCCAGATTTCGCCGTCGGCATCCAGGATGTTTTCGCGCTGCAGCAAGGCTTCGACCCATGCCAGCGCGCTGCCCTGGCCGTCGCCGTGGTCAGCGTCGTAAAAGCTCAGAGCGGCGCGGCGGTTGATGGCCAGCTTTGTCCCGCCCAGCGAGCGCATGGGCAGCATTAAAAAATAGGTGGGGTAGGCAAACGCATGGCGCACCGGGCGCAGGCGCGTGTGGCGCACCTGGCCAAAGCCTATGAGTGGTGCGGCCGCTGGGCTCATGCCCCCGCCTTGATCTGCTCGGCCACGGCCAGGCCAGCCTTCAGGCCGTCTTCATGGAAGCCGTAGCCCATCCAGGCGCCGCAGAAATAGGTGTGCTGCTGGCCTTGCAGCGCCGGCATGCGTTTTTGCGCCGCGATGGCGGCCAGGTCCAGTACCGGGTGTGCGTAATCAAAAGTGCCCATGACATGGGTACGCGCAATCTCGCGGATTGGATTCAAGGAAACCACCACCGGCTGTTGCCACGGCAAGGGTTGCAGCTTGTTCAGCCAGTAGTGCAGGCACACGCGGGATGATTCGGTCGCGGTGGCCGGTGCCCGCTCATAGTTCCAGGCGGCCCAGGCCACTGGGTTTCGCGGCAGCACCGAGGCGTCGGTGTGCAGCACCGCCTGGTTGGCGTGGTAATGGATGGCGCCCAGGGTGGCGGCTTCGGCCTGTGTGGGCTGGTCCAGCAGGGCCAGGGCCTGGTCGGAATGGGTGGCCAGCACCACCTTGTCGAAGCGCTCGCTGCGGCTGAAGCCGTGCTCCTGGCTGGCGATGAACACGCCATCAGGGC
>JAPLPK010000143.1 GCA_026400275.1 Burkholderiales bacterium | reverse complement strand
GAACAGCACGTGACCGTGCCTGTGTCGCACTTCGACGAAGACAAGTTCACGTCGGGCCATGCTTTTGACGGCTCCTCGATCGCTGGTTGGAAGGGCATTGAAGCTTCGGACATGCAACTGATGCCCGATGCCAACACCGCCAACATCGATCCGTTCTTCGAAGAAACGACGATGATCCTGACCTGCGACGTGATCGACCCCGCCGACGGCAAGCCGTACGAGCGCGATCCCCGTTCGCTGGCCAAGCGCGCAGAAGCCTACATGAAGGCCTCCGGCCTGGGCGACACCGCTTACTTCGGACCAGAACCCGAATTCTTCGTGTTTGACAGCGTGCGCTGGCAAAACGACATGTCCGGCTGCTACTCCAAGATCGATTCGGAAGAAGCGGCCTGGAACACCGGCAAGGAATACGAGCACGGCAATACGGGCCACCGTCCTGCAGTCAAGGGCGGCTACTTCCCCGTGCCTCCAGTTGACAGCTTCCAGGACATGCGTTCGGAAATGTGCCTGGTGCTGGAGTCCCTGGGCATTCCCGTCGAAGTGCACCACCACGAAGTGGCCAACGCAGGCCAAATGGAATTGGGTACCAAGTTCAGCACGCTGATCCAGCGCGCTGACTGGGTCCAGCTGCAAAAGTACGTGATCCAGAACGTGGCCCACGCCTACGGCAAGACCGCGACTTTCATGCCCAAGCCCATCGTTGGCGACAACGGTTCCGGCATGCACGTGCACCAGTCCGTGTGGAAAGACGGCAAGAACCTGTTTGCTGGCGACGGCTATGCAGGTCTGTCGGAATACGCGTTGTTCTACATCGGCGGCATCATCAAGCACGCCCGTGCACTGAACGCCATCACCAACCCTGGCACCAACAGCTACAAGCGCCTGGTTCCTGGTTATGAAGCGCCTGTGAAGCTGGCTTACTCGGCCAAGAACCGCTCGGCTTCGATCCGTATTCCTTTCGTGGCAAACCCCAAGGGTCGCCGCGTGGAAGCACGTTTCCCCGATCCACTGATGAACCCCTACCTGGGCTTCTCGGCTCTGCTGATGGCAGGTCTGGACGGCGTGGAAAACAAGATCCATCCTGGCGAAGCCGCTACGAAGGATCTGTACCATCTGCCACCCGAAGAAGACAAGCTGATCCCCACCGTCTGCCACAGCCTGGACCAAGCGCTCGAATGCCTGGACAAAGACCGTGCGTTCCTGACCAAGGGTGGCGTGTTCACCGATGCCTACATCGATGCGTACATCGACCTGAAGATGCAGGAAGTCACGCGCTTGCGCATGGCCACCCACCCGGTGGAATTCGACATGTACTACTCGCTGTAATCAGCGGTACCAGCCTGGGAACGCACGCAACGCGCAACCAGGCTTCCCATAAGGACGGCGCAAGCCGTCCTTTTTGCGTTTTGGCTTGGGAAAGCAATAGAAACAGAGTACCGTTGCGGCAACCCATTCTGATAAGGCCCAGTCGGCATATTCCATGAGCATGAAACCCTATTGGCTACTGATTTTGGCGGCTGCCTCGGCACCGCTTTTTGCGCAGGACAACGCAGTCTACCGCTGCGGCAATGAGTACACCAACTCCATCAAAGACCCCAAGGCCGCTGCAGCCCGTGGCTGCAAATTGGTAGAAGGTGGCAATGTCAGCGTGATCCAGGGCCCACGGCCAGATGCGAACCCAGCAGCCGTGCGAGCGCCTGCCGCCAACAATGGCGGTGGCGCCGAGCAGCGTGCGCGCGACAGCGACGCCCGGATGATCCTGGAGGCCGAGCTCAAAAAGGCCGAGGCCCGGCAGGCCGACTTGCTCAAAGAGTACAACCAGGGCGAACCTGAGAAGCAGGGCGGAGAAGCCCGCAACTACCAGAAGTACATAGACCGTGTAGCCGATCTCAAGGCCGCCATTGCCCGCAACGAGAGCGATATCGCTGGGCTGAAGCGCGAGCTAGCCCGTCTTCCACCTTCTAAAACCACTCCCTGAATACCTTGAACACCCCGACCAACCCCCATATTGCGCGCTTTCAGGCATTTGATTTGCTGGCCACGCTGGTGGCGGTGCTGCGTAGCGACGGCGCGGTGATGTTTGCCAATGCGGCGTTGGAAGACGCTCTGGGCACTTCGCGCCGCACCATCGAAGGCTCGCACTTCCCGGACTGTTTTACCGAGCCGCATATCTTGCAGAACGCATTGGAGGGTGCTGGCAGCAATGAGTTTGCGGCCCTGCGCTACGACGCGTGGCTCAAGCGCCTGAACCATGAGCCGGTGCCGGTACACGTGATCCTGGCGCAGACTGAGCGTCCGGGTGAGGTCATCATCGAGCTGCTGCCGCAGGAGCAGCAAGCCAAGCAAGACCGCGAGGAGCGTTTGATCGACCAGGCCCAGGCCAACAAGGAGCTCATCCGCAACCTGGCCCACGAGATCAAGAACCCCCTGGGCGGCATACGCGGAGCTGCGCAGTTGCTAGAGATGGAGATCGAGTCGCGTGAGCTGATCGAGTACACCCAGGTCATCATCCATGAGGCCGACCGGCTCCAAAGCCTGGTCGATAGGTTGCTGGCGCCGCACCGCCGCCCGCATGTGGTCAGTGACGTGAACATCCACGAAATATGCGAACGTGTGCGCTCTCTGATACTGGCCGAGTTTCCGCGCGGACTGAAGATAGAGCGTGAATACGATGTGTCGATTCCGGAGTTCCGCGGCGACCGTGAACAGCTCATCCAAGCGGTGCTGAATGTGGCCCATAACGCCACCCAAGCCTTGAGCGAACGCATTGCCGAAGGGGACGCTCAGATCACTTTTCTGTCCCGAATCGCACGCCAGGTAACGTTTGGGAAACAACGTTATCGATTGGCACTGGAATTGCATGTCATCGACAACGGCCCGGGTGTACCGGAGTCGATCAAGGACCGTATTTTTTACCCGCTGGTGTCGGGGCGAGATGGTGGATCCGGGCTGGGGCTGACGTTGGCGCAAACCTTCGTCCAGCAACACCATGGCTTGATCGAATGTGACAGTGTTCCGGGCCGAACGGACTTTAAATTATTAATACCGCTGCCTTAGCAATTGAGGGGCAGCTTGACCCGAGGTGCAACCTGTTATGAAGCCGATCTGGATAGTAGACGACGACCAATCCATACGCTTCGTTCTCGAAAAAGCGCTGCTGCGTGAAGACCTGCCTACACGCAGCTTTACCAACCCGCGCGATGTATTGCTGGCGCTGGAAGAAAACGGCGAAGAGGACGGCCCCCAAATTCTGGTGAGCGACATCCGCATGCCAGGCGGCTCCGGCCTCGACCTGCTGGAAAAGGTCAAAGCCAAGCACCCTGGTCTGCCGGTCATCATCATGACCGCGTTTTCCGATCTTGATAGCGCCGTTTCGGCCTTCCAGGGCGGGGCCTTCGAATACCTGCCCAAGCCTTTTGACCTACCCAAGGCGGTGGAGCTGATCCGTCGTGCGGTGGAAGAAAGCCAGCGCGAGGAAGTGGCTGAAGAACGCATGGCCGATACCCCCGAGATGCTGGGCCAGGCACCCGCCATGCAGGACGTGTTTCGCGCCATTGGCCGCCTCAGCCAAAGCAATGTGACGGTGATGATTACCGGTGAATCTGGCTCTGGCAAGGAGCTGGTGGCGCGTGCGCTGCACAAGCATTCTCCGCGTGCCAACGGCCCGTTCGTGGCCATCAACACTGCAGCCATCCCTAAGGATCTGCTGGAGTCTGAGCTCTTTGGCCACGAGCGCGGAGCCTTCACTGGCGCGCAAACCATGCGCCGGGGCCGCTTCGAGCAGGCCGATGGCGGCACGCTGTTCCTGGATGAAATCGGCGACATGCCGTTTGACCTGCAAACCCGCTTGCTGCGCGTGCTGAGCGATGGCCATTTCTACCGTGTCGGCGGCCACAACGCCGTCAAGGCGCAGGTTCGCGTCATCGCCGCGACCCACCAGGATTTGGAGCAGCGCGTGCGCGACGGCGTGTTCCGCGAGGATTTGTTCCACCGCCTGAATGTGATCCGCCTGCGCCTGCCGGCGCTGCGCGAGCGCATTGAAGACGTGCCCATGCTGACCCGGCATTTCCTCCAGCAAAGCGCCAAGCAGTTGGGCGTGGAGCCCAAGCGTATATCCGATGCGGCCTTGGCACAGATCGGCCTGTTTCCGTTTCCCGGCAACGTGCGCCAGCTGGAGAACCTGTGCCACTGGCTGACCGTCATGGCTCCGGCCCAGGTGATCGAGCCCAAGGATTTACCGCCTGAAATCACCGGCGCCGTGGTGGCACCTACCAGCGGTCTGGGCCATGCGCTGCCGCGCATGGTGGTGAGCACGCCGGTCGTGCATGCAGAAACCGATCTCTCGGCGCTGGACGATATTGCCGGCGTGCAGACCATGCCACTGGACAGCGATGCCGCCATCGTCACGTTGCCGCCGGCCAGTACGGCCCCGGTCAGCGCCTGGGAGCTGGGCCTGGAAGCCGAGGCCCAGGAGCTGCTGGCCAATGACCGCCACGACGTGTGGGACGTGCTGACGCGCCGTTTTGAGTCCAAGCTGATCCTGACCGCGTTGCACAACACCCGGGGCCGCCGCATCGAGGCGGCCCAGAAGCTGGGCATTGGCCGCAACACCATCACCCGCAAAATCCAGGAGCTGGGTTTGGAGTGAAAGAGGGCGCTAGGTTAGATAGTACCTGCGCTAGCTGCTATCTATTTTGATAATACAGACAATCCCCCGGGGCCTGTGCACCAGGGGCATTGTTCTTATGGATGACGTTTTAGTTCTCAGCCCCAGTAAACGGCACTAAAGTAAGCGCAGCCTGTGCCCCGGATATATCTCCGGGGACTGCCGATCGACCCCTGCGCTGGAGGCTGTGCATGGTTCTTCATTTGGTCCAGGGTGTTGCCTGGATCTTTGTTCTGGGTGTGCTGCAGGGGCTGCACCTGCGCGCCAGGAAGCCCCGCAGCGTGCTGCGTCAACTGGTGACCGGGCTGCTGTTTGGCGGTATCTGCGTGCTAGGCATGGTGATGCCGTCGGCCACCATGCCGGGGCTGGTGGTGGATGCGCGCTGCGTGGTGCTGGGCGCGGTGGGCCTGTTCGGCGGGCTGCTGGCTGCGCTGGTAGCCGCCGCCATACCCGTGGCCTATAGCCTATTGTCTGAACAGGCTGACAACGCCATAGGTCTGCCTTTGCTCGTCGCCAGCGCTGGTTTGGGCCTGCTCTACCGATACGCCGTGGCCCGGGGCTGGGCCCGTGTGAACGTATGGCAACTGCTGGTATTTGGTTTGCTGCAGCAACTGCTGGCTTGGGGCTCCATGTGGCTGCTGCCGGCCCATCCGCCAGGGGATGAGTTGCTCGTCTTGGGGCTGGCTCTGGTTGCCGTGATGACGCCGGCCATGGTGTTCCTGGGTCTGCTGATCCAGGAGGGGTTGGACCGCGAGGCCCGTGAGCAGGCCCTGCGCGAGTCCGAGAACCGCTTGCGCAGCCTATTGATGGACATCCCCTCGGTTTCGGTCCAGGCCTATGCGGCCGATGGCACAACGCGCTACTGGAACAAGGCCTCCGAGCAGCTCTATGGCTACGAGGCCGGCGAAGTGCTGGGCCGCAACCTCACCGAGCTCATCATTCCGCCCGAAATGCGCGACGGCGTGCGCCAGGCTATGCAGCAGATGTTCGCCACCCAGCAGGCCATTCCGGCGGGTGAGCTGTCGCTGATGCGTAAAGACGGCAGCCGCGTACCCGTGTTTTCCAGCCACGCCTATGTGCAGACACCGGGCCAGCCGGCCGAGATGTTCTGCATCGATATCGACCTGTCCGACCGGGTGCGGGCCGAATCCGAGTTGCGCATCGCCGCTGTGGCTTTCGAGGCCCAGGTGGGTGTGGTGGTGACCAACGCCAAACAGGTGATACAGCGGGTGAACAAGGCCTTCACCCAGAGCATGGGCTATAGCGAGGCGGAGTGTTTGGGCCAAACCTTGGCCTTTCTGAATGCCGACGCCAGTGGCGAAGCCTATTTTGGCGGCATCCAGCAGGATTTGGCGCGCAAGGGCCAGTGGGTGGGGGAAATCTGGAGCCGGCGCCAAAACGGCGAGCGCTTTCCGCAGTGGGTCAGCATCAGCGCGGTGCTGGATGGCATAGGCGGCCTGGGGCATTACGTCGCTACTGTGGTGGACATTACCCAGCGCAAGATAGCCGAGGACAAGATTCGTCAACTGGCCTTCTTCGACCCGCTGACCAACCTGCCCAACCGTCGCCTGTTCATGGACCGCCTGCACCGCGCGCTGGCCGCCAGCGAGCGCAGCAAGCGCACCGGCGCCTTGCTCTACATCGACCTGGACAACTTCAAAACCTTGAACGACACCCGGGGCCATGAAAAAGGTGACGTGTTGCTGCAGCAAGTGGCGCAGCGGCTGGTGCACTGCGTGCGCGACAGCGACACCGTGGCCCGGCTCGGCGGCGATGAATTCCTGGTCATGCTGGAAGACCTGGAGTCCAGCTCCGAAATGGCGGCAGCTGTCGCCAAGTCTGTAGCGGAAAAAATCGTCACCGTGCTGAACCGGCCCTTCAGCCTGGGCGACCTGGACTTCAACAGCACGGCCAGCCTGGGCGTGGCCTTGTTCCACGGCCAGACCTTGCCCATGGACGAGCTGCTCAAACAGGCCGACATGGCCATGTACCAGGCCAAGGCCCAGGGCCGCAATGCATTGCGGTTTTTCGATCCGGCCATGCAGGCGGCGGTGAATGCCCGCGCCGAGCTGGAGGGCGACTTGCGCCAGGCCTTGGTGCTGGGGCAGTTTCTGCTCTTCTACCAGCCGCAGCTGGACGGGCATGGCCAGGTCACCGGCGCCGAGGCTCTGCTGCGCTGGCCGCATCCGCAGCGCGGCCGGGTGTCGCCCGCCGACTTCATCCCCTTGGCGGAGGAGACCGGCCACATCCTGACCCTGGGCCGCTGGGTGCTGGAGACCGCCTGTGCCCAGCTGGTCGCCTGGGCCCCGCATCCCCTGCTGGGTAGCTTGGTGTTGGCGGTGAACGTCAGCGCCCGGCAGTTCCGGGAGCCCGAGTTCGCCCAGGATCTGCTGGACCTGCTGAGCGCCACCGGGGCCAATCCCAAGCGTCTGAAGCTGGAGCTGACCGAGAGCATGCTGGTGGATAACCTCGAAGACCTGGTGCGCAAGATGGCCATGCTACGTGCACGCGGCATTGGCTTTTCGCTGGACGACTTTGGTACCGGCTATTCCTCGCTGTCCTACCTCAAGCGGCTACCGCTGCACCAGCTGAAGATCGACCAGTCTTTTGTGCGCGATGTACTGATAGACCCCAGCGACGCGGCGATTGCGCGTACTGTGGTGGCCCTGGCGCAAAACCTGGGGCTGGAGGTGATGGCCGAAGGTGTGGAGACGCAGGCCCAGAAAGACTGGCTGGCCCGCTATGGCTGCCATGCTTACCAGGGCTATCTGTTCAGCCCGGCCTTGCCGGCGCAAGACTTTGAGCGCTACGTGCAGCGCACGGCCGCCGCGCTCACTTGAACTGCTTGTGCGTTGCCGCGTGGACGGCCCATCACGTAGCAATCCAAAAAACCTCTAGCCCGACACTGTAAGGGCGTCATTAAAACTGTTGCATACCGGGCGGTGATAGCTGCACGGTCTGCAGGGCGATGGCACTATAGCTGTCCATAAGGTCGCGCGGAGGGCCACAATTTACACAAACATGGCCTCGACAAAATAGGCGTTGGCAGCCAGCCTGGCGCCGACGGGAGAACAACAAAAATGCTGAAACCACACCCTCCCGCGCCATCCTCCGGCACGCCATGGCGCCAACTGCTCGGTGCCGTGCTCCTGCCTTGGCTGGCTATCCTGGCGGTGGACAAGGCAGGCGCTGCCGAACCTGCATCTATCTATGCCGAGGCGGGGCAAAACTTGCGAAGTGGCACCAGCACCCGTGCAGTCACCCTGGGCTGGCGCTGGCCCATGCAAAGCAGTTTTTGGGATGGGCGCATCACCGGCGCCTGGGATGTGTATGTGAGCCAGTGGAATGCCGATGCCACGACCGGCCAGGAGCAGCATTACGCCCAGGTGGGCCTGGTGCCCATGTTCCGCTACCGCTTCGACGGCGGGCAATCGCCCTGGTTTGTGGAGGCCGGCGTGGGGCTGTCGTATCTGGACAAAACCTACTACACGCCATCTGGCCACTTCAGCACGCAGTGGAACTTCAGCGACCACCTGGGCCTGGGGCGCAACTTTGGCGACCAGCAGCGCCACAGCCTGGGTGTGTACGTGAAGCATGTGTCCAACGCCGGCTTGCGCCAGCCCAACCCGGGCGAGACCTTTGTGCAGCTGCGGTATAGCGTGGGGTTCTAATTTTTTGCTATTTATTTTGTAGCTTCTGGTGCAGGCAAATAGTGCGCAAACGGTGAAGTAGTGGCGTGGCTTTGGGGTAATAGTCTGGGCGCTTCTGCAATCTTTTTCCGTCCACTCCAGTGCTCAGACCATGCCGCCAGGTTCCAGCGACGCGCCCATGCTGCGTGGCATCGTCTTCGCTTTTTCCAAGATCGGTTGACCAGCTTTGGCGGTGGCCTGGTGTTCTGGCTGGGAATGCGTTAGCGGTGGGCGGCAAGTTTTAACGTGGGCATCAGCTTGCGTTGGGAGGGGCAGTACACCCGTACGTATTTGGCATCGTAAAGCGATGTGCCCGTAGCGGGTTTCACCGGCCTGTCTGCTATATATTCAGTAGCTTCTGGCGCAGTAGATTCAAGCGCCAGAGCCATTTTTTATCCATATGCATTGCCGGCCTGTGCGCGGCGGCATAGCCCAAATTTTTGAAGGAGCACGCCATGAAGCGATTGTCGTTGGGCCTGCTGGCCACCGTAGGGGTCAGCGGTGCTGTGCTGTTGTCGTCCTGGGTGCCGGCTGCGCATTCGCAGATCCGCGCCAACCCCAGCTATGTGCCCATGGGCACTTCGGCCGCTGGTGCGGCCAGCGTGGCCTGGTTCCATGACCCGTCGTCGGGCCGGGCGATTGCCTGCCAGACTGTCGGCAGCGCCAGCGCTGGCTTGACCGGCATCCAGTGCGTGGCCGGCAAACTGCCACTGCCAGACGCGCCTTAACGAAGCCTCAGGCCTTGCGGCCCTCGGCATGCAGGGCCAGGATGCCGTGCACCAGCGCATTCGCGGGTGTAGGCACGCCCAGCTCGGCGCCGCGCCGGGCCACATCGCCGCTGAGCCAGCGCACCTCCAGCGGGTTGCCGCGTTCCAGGTCGTGCGCCATGGAGGAGGTCATGGCCGCCGGCAGCTGGTCGCAAAAGCGCAGCCGGTCGGCCGCGAAGTCGGGTGCCAGGGGCACACCCTGCGCCAGGCCTACCGCCACCACTTCCTCCATGATCTGCTGCAGCACGCGGCGCGACTGCGGGTGGCTGCGCACCCGGCCTATGGGTAGGCGGGTGGCGGCGGTGGTGGCCGATAAGCCCACCAGCATGACGAACTTCTCCCAGATCGACTTGCGGATATCGGCGCTGATTTCGGCCTCGATGCCGGCGCTTTGGCAGGCTTGCAGAAACGCCTCCAGCCGGGCTGAGCGGCTGCCGTCGTATTCGCCAAAAACCAGCTTTTGCAACATGCCCGTGTGCGCGATCACTCCTGGAGCGGCAATCGTGGCGGCGATGTAGCAGACCCCGCCGGCCACCGCCTGCGGGCCCAGCACGCCGCGCAAGATATCGTCCTTGACCACGCCGTTCTGGAACGAGATGACCACCGTGTGCGGCCCGACCAGCGGGCGTATGGCCTCGGCGGCGGCTTCGGTGTCCCATAGCTTCACGCCGAAAAGCACCACGTCCACCACGCCCACGCCCTGGGGCGTTTCGGTGACCTGCAGATTCTTCAGATGCAGATCACCCAGGGCACTATTGAGCTGCAGGCCCTGGCTGCGCAGGGCGGCACCGTGGGCGCCACGGGCGATGAAATGCACGTCGGAGCCGCTATGCGCCAGCCGCGCCCCGAAATAGCCACCCACGCCGCCCGCACCCATGATTGCTACTTTCATACCGCTCCTTTGCTGCTGCGCCCGGACCCGGAGCACAAGTGAGATCTATGCTAGGTTGAAATTGGCGCGTCCTTCGTACCTTGAACAGGTTCTCAAACCAGCCAGCGCGCCTTCGCCGAAAAGCTCACAAAGGTCACGGTCGTGGTCACCAGGATGATGCGGACGATGCGGCCTTGTAGGATGAAATTCTGCAATCCGTGCTGCGTAGCTTGCCCGCGCACCGGGTTCGCAGATTACTATTTTTTTTATAGCTGCTTGCGCAAGTAATACCTGCGCTAGAGGACTAAAAGGCCAATTTTTCTAAACGGCCTCATCCCCACCAGCCAAAGACCAACGGCATCAGCACCGAGGACAAAATCGCCTGCATGCCCAGCGCAATGCCGGCGTAGGCGCCTGCGTCGGGGTGGACCTGTAAGGCCCGGGCGGCGCCTATGCCGTGCGATGCCGTGCCCAGCGCCAGGCCGCGCACGGCCCAGCTGGTGATGCCCAGCAGATTGAACAGGTACTTGCCCGACAAAGCGCCGACCAGGCCGGTCAGCACCGCAAACACGGCGGACAGTGCGGGCACGCCGCCAATGCGTTCGGCAATCCCCATGGCCACGGGGGCGGTGACCGACTTGGGCGCTAGCGAGCGCACTACGTCGTCCGGCATGCCCAGGGCCCAGGCCATGGCCACCGCACTGGCAGCCGCTGCTATGCCGCCAGCCAGTACTGCCAGGGTCAAGGCCACACCGCGTTGGCGCACCTCGCGACGGCGCAGCCACAGCGGCCAGGCCAGCGCCACTACGGCCGGGCCCAGTAGCACGTGGATGAACTGGGCGCCTGCAAAGTAGCTGGGGTAGGGCGTGTGCGTGGCGACGAGCACGCAGCCCAGTACCACCACC
The DNA here is from genome assembly GCA_026400275.1 of Burkholderiales bacterium. Classification (GTDB taxonomy): domain Bacteria; phylum Pseudomonadota; class Gammaproteobacteria; order Burkholderiales; family Burkholderiaceae_C; genus Rhodoferax_B. The sequence goes on along the minus strand of JAPLPK010000143.1, from coordinate 8,736 downwards.
GACCACAGCACCGGGTTGGCCCAGGGCGCGCGGCCCATGCGTTCGTAAAACGCCTGCGCGGCCACATAGGTCAGCAGGGTGGCCGTCAGGCCAAACAGCGGCGTGGTGGCCAGGTAGACCCAGAGTTGGACGAAATCAGCCATGGCTGTCTTCCTGTGCGGGCTTTTCTTGCGTGGGCTCTTCCCGCAGCAACTGGCGCAGCACCAGGGCCGTCACCGCCAGGCCGATCCATGTGGACAGCACGATCACCACCAGCAGCTGCGCACCGTATTGCGACACCAGCTGCAAATGGGTGATGACACCCACGCCCACCGGCACGAACAGCAGCGACAGATGGCCCAGCAGCAGCTCGGCCATGGCGGCGACGGGTTCACGCACCCAGGCCCAGCCCAGGGCCGGCAGCAAAATCACCAGCCCCACCACCGGCCCGGGGAAGGGCAGGCCCAGGCCGTGGGTGATGCCCTCGCCCAGGGCTTGCACCAGCAGCAAAAAGGCCAGTCCGCGCAATGCTTGCATAGGTTTTCTCCTTCAGATGGGGCGTATGCAACCCCGGTCCGTGACGCTGCGTGTGCAGATGCTGCATCGTAGACGGGTTCTTGGGCGGGCGGCTTCAGGAGCGTTGGTAGGGGTTTTGATAGTACATAAAACGTCGAAATTCAAAGAAATTTCGCATTAAAACTGCGTGTGCTTTGCGGAATGATCAGGCCATCTGTTTAATTAGGAGACATGCTGTGGCTGACCTTTTCGACAACCCGATGGGTTTAATGGGCTTTGAGTTTGTGGAATTCGCTTCGCCCACGCCGGGCCTGCTGGAGTCGGTGTTCGAGCACATGGGCTTCACGCTGGTGGCGACCCACCGCTCCAAAGACGTGCTGCTGTACCGCCAAGGCGACATTAATTTCATCGTCAACCGCGAACCCAAGAGCGTGGCCGGCTACTTCGCAGCGGAGCATGGCCCCAGCGCCTGCGGCATGGCGTTTCGGGTGAAAGATTCGCACCACGCCTACCGCCGGGCATTGGAGCTGGGTGCGCAGCCGATTGAAATCCCCACCGGTCCCATGGAGCTGAACCTGCCCGCCATCAAGGGCATAGGCGGCGCACCGCTGTACCTGATAGACCGCTTTGAAGACGGCAAGTCCATCTACGATATCGACTTCAATTTCGTCGACGGCGTGGACCGCCACCCGGTGGGCCACGGCCTGCAGCTGATCGATCATCTGACACACAACGTCTACCGTGGCCGCATGGCGTTCTGGGCTGATTTTTACGAGCGTCTGTTCAACTTCCGCGAGATCCGCTTCTTCGACATCAAGGGCGAATACACCGGCTTGACCAGCAAGGCCCTGACTGCGCCAGACGGCAAGATCCGTATCCCGCTGAATGAAGAGTCGCGCCAGGGTGGCGGGCAGATCGAAGAATATTTGATGAAGTTCAACGGCGAAGGCATACAGCACATCGCCTTGATCTGCGACGACTTGCTGGCGGCCGTGGACAAACTGGCCTTGGCCGGCGTACCGCTGATGACCGCGCCCAACGAGGTGTACTACGAGATGCTGGACAGCCGGCTGCCTGGCCACGGCCTGGATGTGGGCGCCTTGCAAACCCGGGGCATCTTGGTGGACGGCAGTACTGAGGGCGGCACGCCCCGTCTGCTCCTGCAGATCTTTTCGCAGACCCAACTGGGGCCGGTGTTTTTTGAGTTCATCCAACGCCGAGGCGACGAGGGCTTTGGTGAGGGCAACTTCAAGGCCCTGTTCGAGTCGCTAGAGCGCGACCAGATTCGCCGCGGCGCGCTGGAAACCGCCTGAGCTGGCAGGCGGAAGAGATCAGGCGCCGACGGCGTCGGCCCACGCCAGGGCCTGCAGATGGGCCCAGTTGACCTGTTTGTTTGACAGATGCAGGGCTTCGGCATTGCGCGCAAACTGCGTGTCGTCGCCGTTTTCACAGGCCTCGGTTAGCGCCAGAAAGGGGGCGAAAACCCCGGTGCGGTACAGCAAGGCGTCGAGCACCGGCTGGGGCAGGGCGACCGACTCCAATGCCTTGGCCAGCGGCATGCCCAGCATCACGTCGGCCAGCGAGAAAACGCCCACCACGAAGGCGTTGTCGCATTCTTCGGGGGTCAGCATTTCGGCTGCCAGCAACTCCATCAGCCGGCCACGCACCACGGCGGTTTGGCCTACGGCGGGAGGGGCACCGCCTTCGCCACGTGATGTGGTCAGCAGCAGCGACGCCCAGCGGTAAAGCTTCGTCATGCCCAGAATCATCACCGCGTGGCGGAAGGAGGTGACCTCACAACTCAGGCCGAAACCGGACGAGTTGATGAAGCGCAGCAGATTGAAGGACAGGGTAGGGTCGCGCTTGAGCAACACCTCAATGTCGTTGATCTCGCCTTGTTTGCGCACCAGGTTGATCAGCTGCAGTATGGTGGCCTGCGAGGGCCGCACGGTTTGCGCCGCCACCAGGGCGGGTTTGGAGAACCAGTAGCCCTGGAATAGCTTGATGCCGTAGCCGGCCAAGGTCTTGTGCTGGGCTGCGGTTTCCACCTTTTCGGCGACCAGCATGGCCTTGGTGTTCTTGTTGGCAAACTGCACGAAAGGCTCGACCATCTCGGGCTTCAGCGCTGTCATGTCCAGCTTGACGTACGACGCCAGCTGGCGCCAGGATGCGTAACCCTTGGTAAGGACCGTGTGGTTGAAGGCGAAACGAAAGCCGCGTTTGTGCAGATCCTGTAACACCAAGGCGTGGCGTTCGATGTCTTCCACCACGTTGCCGGGTACGGGCGGAACTTCCAGCACCACTTTGTCGGGGTGGACCAGCTCCAGGTGACCGCCTGTCAAACTCTGCAGCGTGCAGTTGATAAAGACCAGCTTTTTGCCCACCAGGGCTTCGGTATCGGTGAACGACAGGGCGTTGACCAGCAGGGCCGCATCGGAATCTGCCGAATAGCCTTCGGCGGGCTGGGAGCGGTCAAACAGCTCGTAGCCGAAGACCACGCGGTTTTCGTCCACGATGGCTTGGCGTGCAATACGTACCCGGTTTTCCAGCGCTTCGTCTTGGGACTGCGTGAGGCTGTGGAGTTGGTCGGGAATGGTGGACATGGCAGCTGAAGAAACACTCAAAAGTAAGAAATGCGGGTGTGCGATCGATTTTAAGGAGGCTTGAGGTCGAAAGGGGGCTTTGTATCAGGATGTGAGCTAGGTCGTGAGCCCGTCGGCCCAGACCATGGCCTCCATATGCGCCATGTTGATGTGGTGGTTTGTGAATTGCAAGGAATGTGCCGCTGCGTTGAAAGCGTCGTCGTCATTGTTTTCACAGGCCTTGGTCAGCGCCAGCATGGAGCCATAAATGCCACTGCCGCTGCGTAAGGCCTCGTTCACGGCCGGTGGCAGGGACAACAGGTCCAGCGCCTGTTCCATGGGGATGCCCAGCATCACATCGAGCAGCGAGAAAATGCCCACCACGAAGGCTCCATCGCACTCCTCGGGCGTCAGGGTGCCGGTGGCCAGCAGCTCCATCATCCGTCCGCGCACCACCGCAGTGGTGCCCACGGCAGCGGCAGCGCCATCGGCGCGGGCAGCAGTCAGCAACAGGGCGGCCCAGCGGAACAGCTTTTTCAGGCCCATCAACATCACCGCCTGGCGGAAGGAGGTGATCTCGTTGTTCAGGCCAAAGCTGGCGGAATTGATCAGGCGCATCAGGTTGAAGCCCAGGATGGCGTCGGCCTTCAGGACCTTCTCAATCTCGTCGGTCGTGGCCTGGTTGCGCACCAGATTGATCAGCTGCAGCACATGGGCCTGGGCGGGCGTGACGACCTTGGTCTTGATGACGTCGGGCCGGGCAAACCAGTAGCCCTGGAACAGGGTCGCGCCATAGCTGGCCATGGTGGCGAACTGGGCTTCGGTTTCAATCTTTTCGGCCACGATGGCGGCTTTGGTGCGGGTCTTTACCGCCTGTGCGATGACTTGCAGCTGCTCTGGCTTGAGCGCGCGCAGGTCCAGCTTGACGAAATCGGCCAGCGGCTGCCATCCGGCATAAACCGGTGCCAGCACCGTGTGGTTGAAGGCCAGGCGGAAACCACGTTTGCGCAGCTCTTGCAGCGTGTGCTGGCGCGCCGCGATTTCATCCGGTGCATGGCCGGGTACCGGGCCGACTTCCAGCACCACCTTGTCGGGCTGTACCAAGTCCAGGTGGCCGCCGGCCAGGCTTTCGTAGGTGCAGTTGACAAAGATGGTGACCTTGCCGATGAGCGAGTCCATGCCGGTGTGGGTCATGGCGTTGAAGATCAGCGCGACATCGCTGGCGGCGTTGTGGTGCGCAGTGGAGCGGTCGAACAGTTCGTAGGCCGTCACGGCGCGCTGGGCGTCCATGATGGGCTGGCGCGCAATTGCGATGGCACCGCTGGTATCAGGAGTAGCTGGTGCGGAAGGGGTGTCGGATGGGGGCATGTCTTGGGGGCGGGTAGATGCAGTCTCGTCCTATCGTAACTTGCTTGCGACGGACAGAGGGGAATCAGCGTACATCCAATGGATTAGATGTGCAATTACTGTAGCAACGCAGCCAGTTCGGCATCTGTAAAGCCGGCTTGCCGTCGGGCATCGGTGTTGAACGGTGGCTTGGGCTGCGGGGCGTCAAAGCGGTCTAGCAGCACGCGGTAATGGGCAACGGGGTCCAGACCGTCGCGCTCGCACAGCCATCGGTACCAGCGGTTGCCTACGGCGACATGGCCAATTTCGTCGCGCAAGATGGTGTCCAGTATTTCCACGGCCCGCCGTGCTGCGGGTGTGTTGACGCGGCGCAGCTTCGCCTGGATCAGCGGTGTGGCGTCCAGCCCGCGCGCCTCCAGCGTACGCGGCACCAGGGCCATGCGGGCCACCACATCCACCGCCGTGGCGGCGCAGACCGTCCACAAGCCGTCGTGGGCCGGGAAGTCGCCGTAGTCCCAGCGCTGCTCGCCGTCCGTCAGCTCTTGCAACAGTCCGCGCAGCAGCTGGAAGTGCAGGGCTTCCTCGCTGGCCACGCGCACCCAGTCGCGGTAGTACGCGTCGGGCATACCGTCAAAGCGCCAGGCCGCGTCCAGGGCTAGATTGATAGCGTTGAATTCGATATGCGCCACGGTGTGCAGCAAGGTGGCCAGGCCATCGGTGGTGAAGGGCGAGCGCTGGGGCTTGGTCACGCGCTCGACCAGCAGTGGGCGGCCCGGGCGCCCGGGTACTGGGGCGCTGGGGGCTTGCGCATGTTTTGCTATTGAAAGCGTAGCTGCCTGAGCTTGTAGTAGCTGCGCTGCAGCCACTTTTCCCTGTGGATCAGAAAGGCACAGGGCTTGGAGTGCGCGGGTTCGAAGTTCCATACCTACAATTGTAAGAAGCCACATCGGCACCATATGCGAATGCAATTGTTAGGGAAACACAGTGTCTGAACTCCATAAATTCTTATTCGACGGCCTGCCCGTACGCGGTTGCATCGTGCGCCTCACCGACGCCTGGCAGGAAATCCTGCAGCGCCGCGCCTCCAACAGCAACTCGGGGCTGTATGCCCCGCCAGTGGCCGAGCTGCTGGGCGAGATGACGGCGGCCGGCGTGCTGATGCAGTCCAACATCAAGTTCAACGGCGCCGTGGTGCTGCAGATTTTTGGCGACGGCCCGGTCAAGGTGGCCGTGGTCGAGGTGCAGCCGGACCTGAGCCTGCGCACCACCGCCAGTGTGATGGGCGAGGTACCGGTGGGCGCCAGCCTGAGCCAGATGGTCAACGTCAACAACGAAGGGCGCTGCGCCATCACGCTGGACCCGAAGGACAAGTTCCCCGGCCAGCAGCCCTACCAGGGCGTGGTACCGCTGTTTGGCGACAGACATGAAAAGCTGGAAAAGCTCAGCGACGTGCTCCAGCACTACATGCTGCAAAGTGAACAGCTGGACACGCTGATGGTGCTGGCGGCCGACGAGAAAGTGGCGGCTGGCCTGCTGATCCAGCGCCTGCCGGTCAAGGGCGAGAAGAACCTGGCCGGCAGCTTGGTGAGCCAGGAGAACGAGGACGAAATCGGCCAGAGCGAGCACTACAACCGCATCGCCCACCTGGCCAGTACCCTGAAGCGCGAAGAGCTGCTGACGCTGGACGTGGACACCATTTTGCGCCGCCTGTTCTGGGAAGAGCAGGTGTTGATGTTCAGTCCGCACATGGGGCCGACAGCGCCCAAGTTTGCCTGCACCTGCAGCCGTGAGCGCGTGGGTGCGATGATCCGTAGCTTGGGCACGGACGAGGTGGAGAGCATCCTGGCCGAGAGCGGGCAGGTGGAAGTGGCTTGCGAGTTCTGCGGCAAGCAGTACCGGTTTGACCCGGTGGATGCAGCGCAGCTGTTCACCACGCCTGACGCCACGCTGCCGGGGCCGTCAGCGGTTCAGTAAGCCGCTGAACAGGCGGTGTTCGCAGACCGGGTCGCTGCATTTTTCGCAGTTCCAGGCCCAGGGCTTTTGTGCAGAAAATAGGCCGGTGGCGCAGGGTTTATCTGCGCCACCAGCTATTGAATCAATAGCATGTAAGGCGTGGGCGCTGCGCGCGATGCCCCGGCCATAGACCACCTGGTAGGCAATCCCGCCGCCCGCCAGGGCCGCACGCAGCCGGGTATCTACGGGTTCGCGCATGTGCTGGCCGTCGCGCTGCAGGCCATCGGCCACCCAGGGCAGGTCCAGCCCGGTGACCAGCGTCATGTCAAAGCCGCGTTGCAGCTCCCAGGCCAGGGGGTAGAGCGTGTCATCGCCAAACAGCAGATCACTGTAGACGGCGGTCATCAGGGGCGTGGTGTCGGCCAACAGATATTCGGTGGCGGCGGGCACTTGCGCGATGTGTGCTGCTTGTGTGCGTGCGATGTCCAGTTGTTCATCGGCGCGGGGCGTGCGTCCGGCTTGGTCGCACCAGGTGCGCAACCATTCAGGTACCAGGGCGACGTTGTGTCCGCGGGCACGTAAGCTATCTGCCAGGGCTTGGGCCAGCTGGGTTTTGCCCGTGCTTTCTGCGCCCAATAAGGCGATTTTCAACACTCTGGGGCCGCGATCAGCGGGGCATGCGCGGTGCGGTGATGTGCACGAAGATTTCGTTGGCCTTGACCATTCCCAGCTCGAAGCGGGCACGTTCTTCTACCATCTCCAGGCCTTCCTTGAGGTCGCGCACCTCGGCACTCAGCTGGTCGTTGGCCGTCTGGGCGGCCGCGTTGTGCTCGCGCAGCGACTCCAGCTTTTGCTGCAGGCGGTTTACTTCGGGAAGGCTGCCGCGTCCCAGCCAGAGCTGCGCATGCAGCATGCCCAGCAAAGCCAGCAGAATCACAGGGACGACGCGTGAGCCCATATTTGTTGCGCCTAAAACGCAGCCATGCCGGCGTGACGCCCCACCAGCCCTTTGAGCAGGGCTGGCATATGGGCGTCGAGCCGGCAGGCCAGCATTACTTCAGGTTGTAAAAGGCTTTACGGCCAGGGTAGGTGGCCACGTCGCCCAGATCTTCTTCTATGCGCAACAGCTGGTTGTACTTGGCCATGCGGTCGGAACGGCTCAGCGAACCGGTCTTGATTTGGCCAGCGTTGGTACCCACAGCGATGTCGGCAATGGTCGAGTCTTCGGTTTCGCCCGAGCGGTGCGAGATCACGGCGGTGTAGCCGGCGCGCTTGGCCATCTCAATCGCGGCGAAGGTTTCGGTCAGGGTGCCGATCTGGTTGATCTTGATCAGGATCGAGTTGGCGATGCCCTTGTCGATGCCTTCTTGCAGGATCTTGGTGTTGGTGACGAAGAGGTCGTCGCCCACGATCTGCACCTTCTTGCCCAGGCGGTCGGTCAGCAGTTTCCAGCCGTCCCAGTCGCCTTCGGCCATGCCGTCTTCGATGCTGATGATGGGGTACTTGTCGCACCAGGTGGCCAGCATGTCGGTCCATTGGGCGGCCGACAGCTTGATGCCGCCTTCGCCTTCCAGCACGTACTGGCCGTCCTTGTAGAACTCGCTGGCAGCGCAGTCCAGGCCCAGCACAATGTCTTCACCAGCGGTGTAGCCGGCCTGGGAGATGGCTTCCAGGATCAGCTGGATCGCGGCTTCGTGGTTTTCCACGGAAGGCGCAAAGCCACCTTCATCGCCCACGGCAGTGCTGATGTGCTTGTCGTGCAGGATCTTTTTCAGCGCATGGAACACTTCGGCGCCGTAGCGCAGTGCTTCGCGGAAGCTGGGTGCGCCCACCGGGATGATCATGAACTCTTGCAGGTCCAGGCTGTTGTTGGCGTGCGCGCCGCCGTTGATGACGTTCATCATCGGCACAGGCAGTTGCATGCCGCCCATGCCGCCGAAGTAGCGGTACAGGGGCAGGCCGGACTCTTCAGCCGCAGCGCGTGCCACGGCCATGGAGACGGCCAACATGGCGTTGGCGCCCAGGCGGCATTTGTTTTCGGTGCCGTCCAGGTCGATCAGCGTCTTGTCCAGGAAGGCTTGTTCGGCAGCGTCCAGGCCCAGCACGGCTTCGGCGATTTCGGTGTTGATGTGCTCGACGGCTTTGAGCACGCCTTTGCCGAGGTAGCGGCTTTTGTCGCCGTCGCGCAGTTCGACGGCTTCACGCGAGCCGGTGGAGGCGCCCGAGGGGACGGCTGCACGGCCCATGACGCCGGATTCGAGCAGGACGTCGCATTCGACGGTGGGGTTGCCGCGTGAGTCGAGGATTTCACGGCCAACGATGTCTACGATTGCACTCATGGTTTTTTTCGAGGTAGTTG
>JAPLPK010000019.1 GCA_026400275.1 Burkholderiales bacterium | reverse complement strand
TACGACCTGAGCAAACGCTTCACCCTGCGCGGCCAGACCGGCGAACAAAGCGCGATCGATCTAATCTTCACGCTGACCTACGACTGAAGCTAGGCAGTCACCACCTGCGACGCAGGGGACCGTGGCCGCCGCGCCGTGGCGGCACTGCCCATGGACGCAGCCATGATGCAGCCTATGGCCAACCACTGCTGGTGGTTCAGGTGCTCGTCCAGCAGGCCCATGGCCAGCACCGCGGCCACCGCCGGCTCCATGCTGATCATGATGCCGAAGGCCTCCTTGGGCAGGCGCTTCATCGCCACCATTTCCAGAGAAATAGGCAGCGCGCTGGAGATCGCCGCCACGCACACGCCGACCAGCAGCACCGTGGGCGACAGCAACGCCACGCCGGCATGCACAACGCCCACCGGCACCACCACAAGGGCCGCCACCAGCAGGCCCAGCGACACCGAATGCCCGGCATGCAAATGGCCCACACGCTTGCCAAACACGATGTACAAGGCCCACAACACCGCTGCGCCCAGCCCATACAGCACGCCCGTGGGGTCCAGATCGTTGCTGCTCAAGCCCAGGGGTAGCAACATGCCCAGGCCCAAAACGGCCAGCGCCAGCCAGACAAAGTCCACCATACGACGCGACGCGGCAATCGCCAAAGTCAGCGGCCCGGCAAACTCGATGGCCACGGCCAGCCCAAACGGCAAGGTACGCAGCGACATGTAGAACATCAGGTTCATCGCCCCCAGCGCAGCGCCGTAGCAGGCAATGGAGATAGCATCGGCGCGCGACAGATGCCAGCGCCAGGGCCGCCATAGGAGCAGCAAAAGCAGGGCTGAAAACCCCACCCGCACGGCCGACGTGCCCTGCGCGCCCACCAATGGGAAAAGCTGCTTGGCCCAGGACGTGCCAAGGCCCAGGGCCGTCACCGCGCCCAGAACCGCCAAAAAAGGAATTACCCGTGGGTACCGTGTCAAAGTCATGGGCGAAAATATAAATTGCAGCACCGCTGGTTTTCGCTGTAATTTCAGGCCACAAACGCAAGATTCGCTCACCACCCCGTCACCACATGCCCGCAGCCCCGCCCCTAGACGCATTCGACATCGCCATCCTCGACATCCTGCAAAAGGACAACAGCGTGCCCCAGCGCGCGATTGCCGAGGCCGTGCACCTGTCGGCGCCGGCGGTGCAGCGGCGCATCCGGCGGCTGCAAGACAGCGGCGTGATACGCGCCAATGTGGCCGTGATAGACGCGGCCAAGGTCGGCCTGCCGCTGACCATCATCATTGAGCTGCACCTGGAGAACGAACGCCCCGACCGCACCGCCGCCATGCGCGCCCGCATAGCTGCCGAGCCTGCGGTACAGCAGTGCTACAGCGTGACCGGCGAGGCCGACTACCTGCTGATCGTCACCGTCGCCTCGATGGCCAACTACGAAGCGCTGACGCGGCGCCTCTTCGAAGGCGACGACAACATCCGCCGCTTCCGCACCTCGGTCACCCTGGGCTGGCTGAAGTCCGGCCTGCAGCTGCCGCTGGACAAAGCGCTACCGAGCGGCACTGCTGGATAAACATATAACAAATAGGCAGCTAGCGCATATAGAGATTGCATCAACAGCTACGCTTTCAATAGCAAATATTCGTCTGCGCAACACACCAGGTGCCGCTAGAACGTGATTTTCACGTGGTCCGGCGACCACACCAAAACCGGCCTTGCCAGGCCCTACAATCCTGGCTCCCCTTGTAGTTCAATGGATAGAACGAGTGCCTCCTAAGTGCTAAATACAGGTTCGATTCCTGTCGAGGGGACCATTGGAATATCGTAAGTAATTGATTTTATTAACGAATTTCCAAAAAAAGAATAAGGCGTGGTAGAAATAGTGGTAGTTCTACCTTATGCGCATCGCCTTTGGCCCTTTCACATGACCCTGGAATACACCTATTCGACGGGTTTGGCCTCAGTTCCACTGGCACTTGGACTCTTGAGCAACCTCATTGTCCTGAAAGAATGAAACCGCCCTCCCGCTCTTATAGTTTTTGTACACAAATTCGTAGATGTTGGCGCCCTGGCTGGTGACTGCGTATTCACCCGAGATCTTGCCGCCAACTACCTCCAGCCAGACGGACCTGACCTCGGACGGGCGGCCTGGCGCGGTGGGGGTGGCATCGGTGGACAGCAAAACCAGCGGAATGACGTGCTTCGCGCCCTTGTACCGAACATAGGCTGCAGACCAATCACTTTCGACCTCGGAAAACAGGCGCCACTCCAGTCGGATCGGCCTGTCGCCCCCGGTTGTAAGGCAGCGGAAGTCGACTTGCACCGGTTCTCGGGCCATGGCCACAACAACTGGAGCTATCAGAGCCGCTAAGAGAAGTGATCGTATCTCCCGTTTCACAAAAGCCCTCCAGCTTCGCGTATGGCGAGCGGTGCATTCTGCCACCCATCGGCAACGGTTCCAGCATGCCATGAAGCCGTACTGACGGTCTGCCAGCAGATACAAAAACCGCTGAAAGTGTTTACCACCCGACATATTTCGCCTGCATGGCTGCGCGGCATGCCTTCTACACTCCGACCTTCAACCTATCCTGAAAGGTTCGCATGTCCATCAGCGCCACATCGTCCGCAGGTTCTACGCCGCCGCCCACCGCAAGCAGCAGCACCCAAACCAGCGCGCCGGCAAAGACCGATGCCAGCAGCCCGTCTGCAGCCACACCCGAAATCAAAAAAGACCGCACAGTTTCGTCCGGCGCTCAGGACGAGCACTTCAACGTGCAAATGCCAATACAGCCTGTTTCCAACGGCCTTGGGCAAACCATAGGCCAGCATTTAAACCTGCGCGCCTGAGTCCCTAATTATTTTATGAAAAACGGCTGTGGCGCTTATTTTCATTACGCAGGCAGCTATTTTTAATGTAGCAACAGCGCTTTAGAGAAAACGGGGAATACGGCACCCTGGGTCTGCTGTATGGTGAGGAGCAATCTGGTGTGAAAACAGCTGCGTCAAGACAAGCCCATGCAGGCTCAATCACTACCGAGCTACTGTGGCTAAATCGAAGTACATCAGGTCAGTTGGGGCGCATTCTTTGGCTGACGGAGACCATTCAACGCTGTGACTGCCAACTTGCAACCGAGATTAGATTGTTTTTCAAAATCTGCTATTTAAGCCAAATATAGACTCTATAAGGTATTATTTTTGAAATCCAATGCAAAACCCATACGAAGTTATCCATTTTTCCGGGTGGACCACCAACCCCATTAATACCATCCAGCAAACCGCACAAACATGCATTGCTTTTCTTCAAAAAACCCTTTTCATGCAGCTTGCTTGACTCCAACAAACTGCGGCTCAACAAGCGCAGTTTCAAAAAACGACGGTACGGCGCAGGCGTATATTTATTCCAAAACAAGAATCCATTCCGCGCCATTAAGTAAAAGTAATATTCAGGCCGCTCAAAGTGAATAGCGGTACGGCGAGGATGAAAAACACGCGAATCAAAAGACATTTTATTCAACCAGCCGGCACGAGATAATCGAACACCCAAATCATTATCTTCATAATAGGCAAATAGATCTTTATCCAGCAAACCGACCTCCTTTAAAGCATCCAGTCGGTAGAGTGGAGCAGTTCCATGCAGCCACATATCTTTCGGATGCTGGGCTTGCAAAACCTGGGCATCGGCAATGTTATTGGGTCGCCTAGACTCTAAAGCGGTCCAATCGTACAAAGCACCGCAAAAATCCATGATCTCGTGGTCATGTAATGCAAGGATCACGGGGGATATTGCACCGCATTCAGGGGCATTCTGAATATCGACAACCATTGTCTGGAGAGCACCGGGCTCCACCACCGCATCACTATTCAAAAGCCAGACATAATCCGCGCCCTTTTCCAAGGCAGATTGAATGACCACATTGTGCCCCCCGGCAAAGCCCAGATTCTTAGCCATGCGCAGCAGTTGCACGCCACTTTCCTGCAAGCCTACGTTTAGCGCATTCCAATCTTCAAGACTAGACCCGTTGTCCAACACCACTACGCAAAAATCTATACCGCCCACTACAGACAACAACGCCGATGTAACGCAGCGTATAGTTTCCGCCGCAGTATTCCAATTAAGAATACTAATAACAACAAAAGGTCGATTTGATTTTTTGCGCATGTATTTAAACTTAATTAAAAATTACTAAAAAATAAATAAAACACCTTCCAATAATATATTTTCTATAAAATTAATTAATAAAAACTAGAACAATTAATTATTTAAAAATCTATCAGAGATAACACACCCATTACTAAGAATCCGTTCGTCGCCCCCGTTGCTACACAATCCGTCAATCTCTTACCTCACCATTCAAAGCCGCTTCCGCAAAAATGACCATTGAAGTAGCTAGCAAGTTTTAGGGAACCAGCATGCGATCAGGCACCATACATATCCCATGCCAGGACAGCGACGGCGAAATACGATGGCAATCGCGGGCCATGTTCTGCAGTTACTCGCTCGCTCGACTGCTGATAGGCCCAACCGGCATGGTTGACAACAACTCCTAGTACAAATATGCGACAGCCAGGGCTGCCTATCATTTTGGCCCTCATCACGTACCCGACGACAAAGACTGGCGCTTACACCACCAGACTCAACCCAGGCCCGCGATACAACGCAGGGCATAGGTTTTGAGATAACGCAGATTGGTCGGATCCAGCCGTATCGCCTCGCGGATGAAAGGCTTGGCGGCCTGTATGTCGCGGTCGTGCTCTATGTGCTGGTAGCCGCGGCCAAACAGTTCGGCCGCCAGACGCGTGCGGATATCCGGCAAGGTCTGCCACGGGGCCTGGCGCATGCAGCGCTGCTGGATGTCCAGGACTTCCTGGTTCATCGGCAGGCGGCTATTGCGCCCGGATATGGTGTTGGGCGAGTCGTACAGCACGCCCAAAGGGCCCGGCACCTTCAGCAAAGGGTATTTGGCCGCGAACCGCAGCCACAGGTCGTAGTCCGCCGCGATGCGGTAGCGGGTATCAAAATCGCCCAGCTCCGCGTGCAGCGATTTGCGCCACACCGGCTGTGACCCGGTGATACAGCGCAGCATCAGCTCTTGCGGGGTGTAGTCCGGCCAATAGCGCAGCTTGGCACCACGCCGATCGCAGTCGGCAAAGGTTTCGTTTTCCGTGTGGCTGATCAATTGGTCTGCGTAGGCCAGCGCAACATCCGGGTGCTGGTCCAAAGCGGCCACCATAACCTGCATGAAGTCCTGGCGGTGGCGGTCGTCGGTGTTGGCGTTGGTCAGGTACTTGCCGCGCGCCAGGGGGATGGCCCGGTTCCAGGCTGCGTACAAAGGCTCACGGTCGGTACGGATCAGCTGTATCTGCGGGTACTGGCGAGCGAACTCGGCACAGATCGCACTTTCACCCTCAGGGGAGCCGCTATCGATGACCAGCACCTGCATTTCACTGAACAAGGTCTGCGCGACCAGATCCTCCAGGCAGCCGCGTATGAAGCGCTCTGCACTGTAGGTAGAAACAATCGCCGTGATGAGAGGAAGTGCCATGTCCAAGCAAGGTGAAGCGCGGACGCACCACGCAGGTATAGATTTGTAACCTTTTGTCGCCGATTATTTGCGAAGCAAGTCGCATTTCGGTGGCGGCCAACCGACAAAAGTCATGCTAATCGTACGATTTATGGCATTTGTTCCACAGGATTGGGCATGCCCACGGGCCTCCAGGCGCTATGAGGCGGGCACCTGAAGCCCGGCTAGCGGAACTGGTGCAGTTCCTCAACTGCCCGCTGCAGGTCGCGGGCCCAGGTGCGGCGGTCCCGGCCGTCCGCATGCTGGGGCTGGCCGTAGGCCACCTCGGCGGCGATGTTGTTGGCGCTGAGGGTACGCCAGAGCGAGCCGAACAGGGTATCGTCTCCCACAAAACGCGGGCCATCGTGCGGCACGCCGGTGCGTGCGTCAACGAAGCGCAGCGCCATCGGCAGCACCGGCACCTGCGACGAAATCGCCGCCTGGAACAGATTCGCATGGAAGGGCAGCACACCGCGCCCGTCACTGGTGGTGCCCTCAGGGAACACTGCCACAACCTCACCAGCCTGCAGGTGCTCGGCCATATGGTGCACTACGCGCATGGCATCGCGGCGCTTGGCGCGTTCGATGTACAGCGTGCCCACGCCCGTAGCCAGCGTGCCGACCAGGGGCCAGTGCTTGATTTCAGACTTGGAGACAAACCGGCAGTAGCCTGCGGCATGCACTACCGCAATATCCAGCCAGGAGATATGGTTGGACACCAGCAGCAACGGCCCATGGGCCGGCATGCTGCCCCGCACCCGCAGGGTGATGCCCAGCACCACCAGCACCTGTTTGGACCAAGCCTCTACCTCACGCTGCTGGGCAGCCGCGTCCATCTGCGGGAAATGCCGGCGGATGGTCCACCAGCCCTTGAGCACATGCAAAAGCAAGCCCAGCACCTTGGCCAGAACGCGAAAAATATGCATACAACCCGATCCAACCTAGGCGCTGAGAAATTTAAGAAAAAAGTGCCGCTAGCGCAGAAGATACCTGCACTAGCAGCTACTATTTTTATAGTGCGTCAAATGCCACGTGACCGGCCACGACAGCACAGCGCACACGGCCCGGTAGCTCGTAGCCCGAAAACGGCGTGTGCTTGCCCTGGCTGCGCAGGCTGTCGGCAGCCACCGTCCAGTTGGCGGCGGGGTCGAACACGCAGAGGTCGGCCACGCCGCCTTCGACCAGTTGGCCCAGGCTGGCTTGCAGCGTGCCCAGGCTGCTGCCCAGCACGGCGGCAGGCGCGCAGGTGACGGCGGCCAGCGCGCGCTGCAGCGGCACGCCGTCGTCCTGGCTCCACTTCAGCGCCAGGCTCAGCAGCAGCTCCAGACCGGTGGCACCGGGCTCGGCTTCAGCGAAAGGCAAGGCCTTGGCGTCGGCTTCGACCGGCGTGTGGTCGGACACCAGCGCGTCGACGGTCCCGTCCGCCAGCGCAGTGCGCAGTGCTTCGCGGTCGCGCTGCTGGCGCAGTGGCGGGCTCAGGCGGGCCCGGCTGTCGAAGTAACCGATGTCGGTATCCGTCAGGTGCAGCGAGTTGATGCTGACATCGCAGGTCACGCGCAGGCCGTCCTTCTTGGCCTGGCGCACCAGGGCGATGCCGGCGGCGCTGCTGATGCGGCAGAGGTGCACGCGGGCGCCGGTAGTCTTCATCAGCTCAAAAATGGTGTGCAGCGCGATGGTTTCGGCGGACACGGGCACGCCACTCAAACCCATGCGCGTCGCCAGCGGGCCGCTGGCGGCCACGCCCTTGCCCAGGTGCAGCTCTTGCGGGCGCAGCCAGACGGCGTAGTCAAAAGTGGCGGCATATTGCAGCGCGCGCTGTAGCACCTGGGTGTTGCCCAGGGGCACCTCGGCCTGGCCGAAGCCGATGCAGCCCGCGCCGGTGAGCTCCACCATCTCGGTCAGCACCTCGCCTTGCAGGCCACGGGTCAGAGCGCCCAGCGGGAACAGGCGGGCCTGGTGGTTCTTTTTGGCGCGGAACTTGAGCATTTGCACCAGGCCGGGCTCGTCCAGCACCGGGTCGGTGTCGGGCGGGCAGACCAGGCTGGTCACGCCGCCGGCGGCTGCCGCAGCCATTTCGCTTTCCATCATGCCTTCATGCTCGTAGCCGGGCTCACGCAGGCGGGCGCACAGGTCCACCAGGCCGGGCAGCACGATGCAGCCGCTGGCGTCCAGCACGCGGTCGGGTTGGAAGTCGGGCACATCGCGGCCGATGGCGATGATGCGGCCCGTAGCGATGGCGATGGAGCCGGTGGTGTCCAGCCCGCTGGCCGGGTCGATGATGCGGCCGTGTTGTATCAGGGTCTTCATATTTTTATACCAAATAGGGCTCTAGCGCAGGTATTACCTGCGCTAGAAGCTATTAAATAAATAGCAAACGCTTCGGCCATCAACGGCTCCATTCCAGAGATACCGCGGAACTGGCTTTGCCAGGCCGCAGGTATCGCCCCCTGCAAGGGGGTTGGCGGAAACGCGCAGCGTGGAGCCTGGGGGTGTTCCACAATCTAAGCTTCGTTCCCGGCGACGATGCCCATGACGGCCATGCGCACGGCGATGCCGAAGGTCACCTGCGGCAGGATCACGGCCTGTTTGCCATCGACCACTGCGGAGTCGATCTCCACGCCGCGGTTGATCGGACCCGGGTGCATGACGATGGCGTCGGGCTTGGCCAGGGCCAGCTTTTCGGGGGTCAGGCCGAAGCTGCGGAAGAACTCCTGGCTGGACGGCAACAGCGCGCCGCTCATGCGCTCGTTCTGCAGGCGCAGCATGATGACCACGTCGCAGTCCTTAATGCCCTCTTCCAGCGTATGGCAGACGCGCACGCCCATCTGCGCCATGTCGCTGGGCACGAGTGTCTTGGGGCCGACCACGCGAACTTCGGCGCAGCCCAGCGTCGTCAGCGCGTGGATGTCGGAGCGCGCCACGCGCGAATGCAGCACATCGCCCACGATGGCCACGGTGAGGTTGCTGAAGTCTTTTTTGTAGTGCCGGATGGTGTACATGTCCAGCAGGCCCTGCGTGGGGTGGGCGTGGCGGCCGTCACCGGCATTCACCACATGGACGTGCGGAGCCACGTGCTGGGCGATCAGGTAGGGCGCGCCGGACTCGCTGTGGCGCACCACGAAGATGTCGGCAGCCATCGCGCTCAGGTTGGCAATGGTGTCCAGCAGCGACTCGCCCTTGGCGGCGCTGGAGCGGGCGATGTCCAGGTTGATCACGTCGGCGCTGAGGCGCGTGGCGGCGATCTCGAAGGTGGTGCGGGTGCGGGTGCTGTTCTCGAAGAACAGGTTGAACACGCTTTTGCCGCGCAGCAGCGGCACCTTCTTGACCTCGCGGTCGTTCACGCTGACGAAATTGGCGGCGGTGTCCAGAATCTGCGTCAGGATGTCTTTGGGCAGGCCTTCGGTGGACAGCAGATGGATCAGCTCGCCGTGCTTGTTGAGTTGGGGGTTATTGCGTTTGTACAGCATAGGTTACTAGCCTTCGACGTTGAAGCTGAAGGCGCCGGCATCGCTGCGCGCCAGTTCGAGCTTTTGGGTGGTGGGCAGGGCCACACGGGCAGCGGCAAAGTCGGGGTGGATCGGCAACTCGCGGCTACCACGATCGACCAGAACGGCCAGCTTGACGGCGGCCGGGCGGCCAAAGTCAAACAGCTCGTTGACCACGGCGCGGATGGTGCGGCCGGTGTAGAGCACATCGTCCAGCAAGATGATGTCGGCACCGTTCACATCGAAGGCCAGCGCAGTCTGCCCGCCTCCGCCCGAAACCATGCCGCGCTTGGAAAAGTCGTCACGGTGCATGGCGCTGGAAATCACGCCCGGCTTGCCGGGCAGTTGCAGATCGGCCTGCAGGCGCTCGGCCAGCCAGGCGCCGCCGGAGGTGATGCCGACCAGGCGGGTGTCGGGCTTCAACAATGCCCTGACACCTTTTAAAAGCTCAAGGTACAAGGCTTCAGCATCAAGCATGAGTGTGCTCACGGAATACTCCTCAAAAATTGTTCCAGGATGATGCAGGCCGCAGCGGCATCAGCGTCTTTGGCGCCCATCTCCAGCGCTTCTGTGGTGCTATAGCGCTCATCTACTTCGAAAACAGGCAGGTTGAAGCGACCACGCAGCTGGCGGGCGAACTTTTGCGCGCGCCGGGTGTTGTCATGCGCTGCGCCGTCCGGGTGGAAGGGCACACCGACGACGATGGCGTCGGGCTGCCATTCCTTGACGCGGGCCGCGATGGGAACGAAGCGCGCATCGCCTTCGGCGTTGATAGTGCCCTGCGGCGTGGCAGTGCGGGTGAAACGGTTACCGACGGCAACGCCGGTACGCTTAAGGCCGTAGTCAAAGGCCAGGAAAGATTGCAAATTGGCGGGAACGGTTACCGGTTCGGTCATGCATGCCCTGCTTCAGGGGACAGCATCCAGGCCTGCAGACCCAGCAACATCAAAGCCTTGTCGTAGCGCTGCTCGACCGGGGTGTCGAAGATCACGGACAGATCGGCTTCCACCGTCAGCCAGCTGTTTTCACCCAGCTCGGCCTCCAGCTGGCCCTCGCCCCAGGCGGAGTAGCCCAAGGACACCAGCACCCGGCGTGGGCCGGCGCCGGTAGACAGGGCTTCGAGTACGTCCTTGGAGGTGGTCATCTCCAGCCCGCCCGGAATGGCCATGGTGGAGGCGTAAACCGACTCGGAGGGGTCCACATCGTTGGCGACAAAAGCCTCGTGCAGCACAAAACCGCGCTCGGTCTGCACCGGGCCACCCTGGAATACGGGGCTGTCGTTCAGGTCAGCGCGGCGCAGAGGCAGCTCGACCTTTTCGAACAGGGCTTGAAGGCTGATGTCGCTGGGTTTGTTGATCACCAGGCCCATCGCGCCGCGCGCGCTGTGCTCACACAGGTAGACCACACTCTTGGCGAAGGCATCATCCTCCAGCCCGGGCATGGCAATCAGGAAGTGATGCGTCAAATTCATGGGGGATGCATCAGGGGTCATGCTGCCATTTTAAGACAGCACGTCGCCCCCAATCCGCCTGCCGCCCCATTACAGGGAACCCATGAAACCAGCTTTGCCGGCCACAAGGTTTACCCCGGCAGGTAGCCAATTCCCGCCACATGTCGATTTTGAACAAGTGCACGTCCGCACGGCGCAAGGTGACACACAAGTGACATCGAACAATAGACGCAGATTCATTGGACCCCCACGAGAAACCCATGCGCGGCCAAAACTACTCACTCTGGAGCCTGCTCAAGCACGGCTTTAAAAACCACCAAACCTGGGAGCCAGCCTGGGAACGGGTGGCCCTGAAACCTTCTTATGACGTGGTGATCGTCGGTGGCGGCGGGCACGGCCTGGCCACCGCCTACTACCTGGCCAAGAACCACCCCGAGGTCGGCAAGATCGCGGTGCTGGAAAAAGGCTACCTGGGCGGCGGCAACACCGCCCGTAACACCACCATCGTCCGTTCCAACTACCTGTGGGACGAATCTGCAGCCATCTACGAGCATTCGCTGAAGCTGTGGGAAGGCCTGACCGAGGACCTGAACTTCAATGTGATGTTCAGCCAGCGCGGCGTGTTCAACCTGGGCCACACCCTGCAAGACATGCGCGACATCGAGCGCCGGGTCAACGCCAACGCGCTGCAGGGCATCGACGCCCACGTCCTGAACGCGCAGGAAGTCAAAGAAAAAATCCCCCAGCTGGACTGCAGCCGCAGCCGCCGCTACCCGGTGCTGGGCGCCAGCTGGCAGCCGCGTGCCGGCATTGCCCACCACGACGCCGTGGCGCGGGGCTTTGCCCGCGCGGCCAGCCGTCTGGGCGTGGACCTGATCGAGGGCTGCGAAGTCACCGGCATGGACATCCAGGGCGGCAAGATCCGCGGCCTACAAACCAACCTGGGCGCAGTGAAAACCGACCGAGTGGGTTGTGTGGCCGCCGGCCACTCCTCGGTGCTGGCCAAGATGGCGGGCCTGCGCATGCCGCTGGAAAGCCACCCGCTGCAGGCCTTTGTGTCCGAATCCATGCAGCGCGTGATCGACACCGTGATCATGTCCAACGCCGTGCACGGCTACCTGAGCCAGTCCGACAAGGGCGAACTGGTAATCGGTGCAGGTATTGACAGCTACCTGGGCTACGGCCAGCGGGGCAGCCCGCACGTGATCGAACACACGGCCGCCGCCATCATCGAACTGTTCCCTCAGTTCTCTCGCGTGCGCATGAACCGCCAGTGGGGCGGGATTGTGGACGTGACGCCCGACGCCTGCCCGATCATCTCCAAGACCGCCGTGCAAGGCCTGTTCTTCAACTGCGGCTGGGGCACCGGCGGCTTCAAGGCCACGCCAGGCTCTGGCCATGTATTTGCCGACATGCTGGCCCAGGGTGAACCCGGACCGCTGTCCAGAGCTTTCTCCGTAGACCGTTTCCTCACCGGCCATTTGATCGACGAACACGGCGCCGCTGGCGTCGCACACTGAGCATGACGAAAACCCCCAGGCTTGCCCACTGCGTGTGGCCTCCAACCCCCTTGCAGGGGGCGACACCAGCAGCCTGGCAAAGCCAGTTCTGCGGTATCTCTGGAAAGAGTCCGTCTCATTTATTGCGTTGTGTTTTACGCAACGTGCTGTGGAGTTAACAAGATGTTTCTTTTGCACTGCCCCCATTGCGGCGAAACGCGGGACGAAGAAGAGTTCAGCAACGCCGGCGAAGCCTATATCCCCCGCCCTGCCCAACCCGAAGCCGTGGACGATGCCGTCTGGGGCGACTACGTTTTCTTCCGCAAGAACACCAAGGGCTGGTTCTGGGAACAGTGGCAGCACACAGCTGGCTGCCGCAAGGTGTTTGCCGTGAAGCGCAACACCGCCACCTACGAAGTCGCTGGTAGCTGGACCCTGGCCGAAGGCAAGGCCCTGTTCCTGGCGGATATGGTCAAGGAGCAAACAGCATGAGCGGCACCCGCGTAAAAGTACCTGGTACACGCATCGACACGACGCGCACTGTCAAGTTTAGCTTCGATGGACGTGAATACACCGGACACCCCGGCGACACGCTGGCCTCCGCACTGCTGGCACACGGTGTGCGCCGCATGGCCCGCAGCTTCAAATACGGCCGCCCGCGCGGCATCATCGGCGCCGGCGCCGAAGAACCGAATGCACTGGTGCAACTGGGCACGGGCGCGTTGACCACGCCCAACGTCAAAGCCACCCAGGCCGAGTTGTACGACGGCCTCAGCGCGAGCTCCACCTCGGGCTGGCCGTCGCTGGACTTTGACCTGAAGTCGGTGCTGGGCCAGGGCTCGCGCTTCATGCCCGCCGGCTTCTACAGCAAGACCTTCAAGTGGCCGCAAAAGCTGTGGCCCTTGTATGAAACCGTGATCCGCAAGTTCGCCGGTTTTGGCGATGCGCCCGCCGAGCCCGATCCCGAACACTACGACCATCTGCACCACCATGTGGACGTGCTGGTAGTGGGCGGCGGTGCCTGCGGTCTGCTGGCCGCGCTGCAAGCCGGCCAGGCCGGCTTGAAGACCGTGCTGCTGGACGAGCAAAGTGAAATCGGTGGCTGGCTGCTGTCCGACCCGAGTGCGCAGATTGACGGCCGCAGCAGCGATGCCTACATCCGCGCCGTATTGGCGGCTCTGCATGACATGCCCCATGTCACCGTACTGCCCCGTACCACGGCATTCGGCATGTACGAACAAAACCTGGTGCAGGCCGTGGAGCTGGTACAAGACCATATCGCCCCGGAACGGCGCCAGGCCCACATGCCGCGCCACCGGCTGCACAAGATCCGCGCCCACCACATCGTATTGGCCACGGGTGCCATCGAGCGGCCCCTGGTGTTCGGTAACAACGACCTGCCCGGCGTAATGACCGTGTCCGCAGGCCAGACCTTTCTGCAGCGCTATGGCGTGCGCGTCGGCCAACGTGTCGTCATCTGCGGCACCAGCGACCTGATCCACGACTGCGCCGAATTGCTGGCCAAGGCCGGCGCGAGCGTCACGGTGGCCGATGTGCGCCACGGCGCGGTAGCCCGAAATAAAAACTACACGGTGATGGCCGGCCACGGCATTGCCGAAGTTACTGGCGGCAGCGAGGTCAAGGGCGTACGCCTGGTGCCTCTGCATGCCACGCGGGACGAAGTGGCCGGTGCCAGCACCCACATTGCCTGCGATGTGGTGCTGAGCTCGGGCGGCCTGTCGCCCACGGTGCATCTGTTCTGCCATGACGGCAGCCGCCCCACCTGGGACGAGTCCGTTGCCGCCTTCGTCGTCCCCAGCCAGGGTCGCAAAGGCGTGGCCTGCGTCGGCTCCGTGACCGGTGCATTTGAACTGCCTGCCGCGCTGGCACAAACCACGCAGGCCATGCAGCAGGTGCTGGCCCGCTGCGGCAAGCCCCAAGGTCTGCAGGTGCCAACCTGCAACCAAGCCAAGCGCATGCCAGCCCGCCCCATGTTCCGCCTGCCCGACGGCAAGCAGGAAGGCGCTGGTGCCAAGGCCTTTGTGGACTACCAGAACGACGTCAGCGCTGCCGACATCGAGCTGGCCGTACGCGAGAACTACCACTCCATCGAGCACGTCAAGCGCTACACCGCACTGGGCTTTGGTACCGACCAAGGCAAGCTGTCCAACGTAAACGGTTTCGTGATTACCGCCCGCGCCCTGAAGCGCCCGGTGAATGAAGTCGGCACCACCACATACCGCCCGGCCTACACGCCGGTCAGCCTGGGTGCGCTAGCTGGCACCATGACCGAAGATTGCTTTGACCCGAGCCGCTACACCGCCATCCATGCGTCCCATGTTGCACGCGGCGCAGCGCTGGAGCCGGTCGGCCAATGGCTGCGCCCCTGGTACTTCGCCAAGCCCGGCGAAGACCTGCACGCTGCTGTGAACCGCGAATGCCTGGCAGCCCGCAACGGCGTGGCGGTCATGGATGCATCCACCCTGGGCAAGATCCAGATCGACGGCCCGGATGCCCGTGAATTCCTGAACCGCATCTACTCCAACGCCTGGACCCAACTGGCCGTCGGCAAATGCCGCTACGGCCTGATGCTGGACGAAAACGGCATGGTGATGGACGACGGTGTAACGGCTTGCATCGAGCAAAACCAGTTCTACATGACCACCACCACCGGCGGTGCCGCACGCGTTCTGAACTGGCTGGAACGCTGGCACCAGACCGAATGGCCGGACCTGAAGGTGTGGATGACCTCGGTGACCGACCACTGGTCCACCATTGCCCTGGTCGGCCCCAAAGCCCGCGCCGTGCTAGCCAAGCTGTGCCCGGACATCGACCTTTCGGCCGAGAACTTCAAGTTCATGGACTGGCGTCCTGGCACGGTGCACGGCCTGCCGGCACGTGTGTTCCGCGTCAGCTTCTCGGGTGAGTTGTCCTACGAAATCAACGTCGAGTCCGGCTATGGCCATGCC
Organism: Burkholderiales bacterium; assembly: GCA_026400275.1. Lineage (GTDB taxonomy): Bacteria > Pseudomonadota > Gammaproteobacteria > Burkholderiales > Burkholderiaceae_C > Rhodoferax_B. Next base: position 41,893 of record JAPLPK010000019.1, on the reverse strand, counting down.
CTGTGGGAGGCCGTGATGGCCGCCGGCGCCGAGTTCGACATCACCCCTTACGGCACCGAGACCATGCACGTGCTGCGCGCCGAAAAGGGCTTCATCATCGTCGGCCAGGACACCGACGGCTCGATGAGCCCGCTGGATCTGGACATGGCCTGGGCCGTCGGCATGAAGAAACCCTTCAGCTTCCTGGGCAAACGCTCACTGGCCCGCAGCGACACGGCGCGCGTTGGCCGCAAGCAACTGGTCGGACTGTTGCCAGAAGACCCAGCAACCGTGCTGATCGAAGGCGCGCAAATCATGGAAAGCGCCACTGTCGGCACCAGCAACCAGATGTTGGGCCATGTGACGTCCAGTTACCACAGCGCTTTCCTGGGCCGCTCGATTGCCATGGCCGTCGTGATGGGTGGACTGCAACGCAAAGACCAGACCCTGTACGTGCATGCCCACGGCAAGGTTACGCCGGTCAAGGTCAGCAGCAGCGTGTTTGTGGATGTGAAAGGTGACCGTCAAAATGTCTAAGGTTCTGTTGGAATCTCCGCTGCACGCCTTTGGCCTGTCGGCACGTGTGCAAACCCCAAGCAGCAGCGACCGCATCGTGCTGGCCGAGCTGCCCCACATGGGCTACTTGGTGCTACGCGGCAAACCCGATGACGCCGCCTTCATGCAAGCCGTAGCCGGCGTGCTGGGCCAGGCACTGCCCACCCAGCCCATGACTGTGTTGAATACCGACGCAGGTGCGGTGCTCTGGGTGTCGCCCGACGAATGGCTACTGGTGTGCAAGCACTCGCGCCGCGACAGCCTGCTAGCCGCACTGACCAGCGCCGTGCAAGGCCTGTTCGCGCAAATCGTCGACAACAGCGGCGGCCTGACTTCCATGCGCCTGGCCGGCCCCGACCACATCCAATTGCTACGCCAGCTCGGCCCGTATGACTATGAAAGCCTGGCTGTGGGCCGCTGTGCCAGCACCGTGGTTTCCAAGACCGGACTGACCGTGGTGCGCACCGACACCGCCGGCGTGGTGCTGGTGTTCCGTCGCAGCTTTGCCGACTACACCTGGCGTCTGCTGGAGCGCACGGCACGGTCCTACCAGCCATGCATCACGAGCCCGGCGCACTGCGCAGACCCGGTATTCACACCCTTGTTCGAAACCATTTGAAAAGCTTTCACCATGACCACTGAAGCCTTCTTCTCTACCGGCGTAGCCCAGGCCGACCCTGCCGTCAGCATCGCCATGGACCACGAGCTGAAGCGCCAGCGCGAACAGATCGAACTGATCGCATCGGAAAACATCGTCTCCAAGGCCGTACTTGAAGCCCAGGGCTCCGTGCTGACTAACAAATACGCCGAAGGCTACCCTGGCAAGCGCTACTACGGTGGCTGCGAGCATGTGGACGTGGTCGAAGCGCTGGCGATCGAACGCCTGTGCAAGCTGTTCGGCTGTGAATTCGCCAATGTGCAGCCGCACTCGGGCGCGCAGGCCAACACCGCCGTCATGCTGGCCCTGGTGCAGCCCGGTGACACGGTGCTGGGCATGTCGCTGTCGGCCGGCGGCCACCTGACGCACGGCGCAAAGCCAGCGCTGTCGGGCAAGTGGTTCAAGGCCGTGCAGTACGGCGTGCGCCGCGAAGACTCGCTGATCGACTACGACGAAGTCGAAGCTCTGGCTGTCGAACACAAGCCCAAGCTGATCATTGCGGGCTTCTCGGCCTACCCACGTACCATCGACTGGGCCCGCTTCCGAGCGATTGCTGACAAGGTCGGCGCGCTGCTGATGGTGGACATGGCCCACGTCGCTGGCCTGGTCGCCACGGGCGTCTATCCCAGCCCGGTTCCGCATGCGCATGTGACGACATCGACCACCCACAAGACCTTGCGTGGCCCGCGCGGCGGCGTGGTTCTGACCAATGACGCCGAGATCGCCAAGAAGATCAATTCCGCCGTGTTCCCCGGTTCGCAAGGTGGCCCGCTGATGCACGTCATCGCCGCCAAGGCCGTGGCCTTTGGTGAAGCGCTGCAACCCAGCTTCACGGCCTATACCCAGCAAGTCGTGGCCAACGCCAAGGCACTGGGCGCCGTACTGAAAGCCGGTGGCCTGGACCTGGTGACCGGTGGCACGGACAACCATCTGCTGCTGGTCGATCTGCGCCCACTGGGCCTGAAGGGCAATACCACCGAGGTGGCGTTGGAACGCGCCGGCATTACCTGCAACAAGAACGGCATCCCGTTCGATGACGAGAAGCCGACCATCACGTCAGGCATCCGCGTCGGTACAGCAGCCGGCACCACGCGCGGTTTCGGTGTCGCGGAATTTGAAGAAGTCGGCCGCTTGATGCTGGAAGTCTTCAACAGCCTGAAGACCAAGCCGGAAGGCGATGCTGCGCTAGAGGCCTCGGTCTACGCCCGCGTTAAAGCCCTGACCGCCCGCTTCCCCCTCTACGCCTGACTTTACGCCTGAAGGAAATCACCATGAGCAATCTGCACCAGGACTCCATCGTTATCGACGGTCTCATCATTGCCAACCTGAACCGCAGCGTATTTGAAGACATGAAAAAGGGCGGTTTGGCCGCCGCCAACTGCACCGTCTCTGTGTGGGAAGACTTCCCCAAGACGGTGGACAACATCGCCCAACTGAAGCAGCTCATCCGCGACAACAGCGACCTCGTCACCCTGGCCCGCAACACGGCTGACATCGTCCAAGCAAAAGCCGATGGCAAGACCGGCATCGTCCTGGGCTTCCAGAACGCCCATGCCTTTGAGGACAACCTCGGCTACATCGAGGCCTTCCACGACATGGGTGTGCGCGTGGTCCAGCTTTGCTACAACACGCAAAACCTCGTGGGCACCGGCTGCTATGAGCGCGATGGCGGTCTGTCCGGTTTTGGTCGCGAGGTCATCGCAGAGATGAACCGCGTAGGCATCATGGTGGACCTGTCGCACGTGGGCAGCAAGACCTCTGAAGAAGCGATCCTGGCTTCTACCAAGCCCGTGGCTTACACCCACTGCCTGCCCCTGGGACTGAAGGACCACCCGCGCAACAAGAGCGACGCCGAGCTGAAATTCATCGCCGACCACGGCGGCTTCATCGGCGTAACCATGTTCTCGCCCTTCCTCAAGCGCGGCAATCAGTCCACCGTGCACGACTACGTCGAGGCTATCGACTACGTCATCAATATCGTTGGCGAAGACTGCGTGGGCCTGGGCTCAGACTTCACCCAAGGCCACGGCCATGAGTTCTTCGACATGCTGACGCATGACAAAGGCCGCTGGCGCCGCCTGACCAACTTCGGTGAGGTGATCAACCCCGAAGGCATCCGGACCATCGGCGACTTCCCCAACCTGACGACCACGATGCAGCAGTCCGGCTGGTCCGATACCCGCATCACCAAGGTACTGGGCGCCAACTGGATGAAATTCTTCGACCAGGTCTGGGGCACTTAAGACCCACTAAAGCCCACAACCCACTGATTCCCCCTCCCCTCGCATTCCCTATCCACAACCAGGAGTTAGCTGCTATGACCGTTTCGTTCTCCCCCCGCAAACGTCGTGAGTTCCTCACACAGACTTTGGGCCTGTCCGCACTGGCCGTGTCCGGCAGCGCATTCGCACAAGCCAAGCCCACCATCAAGATTGGCTTTGTCGATGGCTGGTCGGACAGCGTCGCCACCACCAATCTGGCAGCCGCCATCATCCGCAGCAAACTGGGCATGAACGTGGAGCTGGTACCCCTGGCCGCCGGCATCATGTGGCAGGGCGTGGCGCGCGGCGACATCGACGCCACGCTGTCTGCCTGGCTGCCTGTCACGCACGAGGCCTATCTGGCCAACTTCAAGGACAAGGTACAGATCGTCGGCACCAACTACCCCGGCGCCAAGATCGGTCTGATCGTGCCCGAGTACGTCAAAGCCACCAGCCTGGCTGACCTGAATACCCACCGCGCCGACTTTGACAACCGCATCGTCGGCATCGACGCCGGCGCAGGCGTGATGAAAAAGACCGAGGAAGCCATCAAGGCCTATGGCCTGGAAATGCGCCTGCAGCCCAGCTCCGGCCCCGCCATGGCCGCCGAACTGGACCGCGCCTACCGCGCCAACAAAGCGATCGCCGTGACCGGCTGGATTCCACACTGGATGTTTGCCAAGTACAAGCTGCGCTTCCTGGCCGACCCGAAGAACATCTACGGTGCCGAGGAGCATGTGGACAGCGTAATCAACCCCGGCTTGAACACCAAGGCGCCCACGGTTGTGGCATTCCTGAAAAAGCTGTCCTGGAAACCAGAAGAAATCGGCGCCGTGATGCTGGCCGTGGAAGGTGGCGCCAAGCCTGCCGATGCCGCAGAGAAATGGATGAACGACAACGCTGCCCGAGTGGCTGGATGGCTAGCCTGAGATTTGAATAGTTAAGGAAACGCACGATGCAACCCCAGCTCCCCATTGAAGTCAACGCCGACACCGGCGTCTGGACCACCGACGGCTTGCCGATGATCTATGTGCCCCGGCACTTCTTCGTCAACAACCATGTCGAAACCGAGGCCGTAGTGGGGCGCGAGGTGTATGCACCGGCGCTGTACAAGGCCGGCTACCGCTCAGCCTACTTCTGGTGCCAGCAGGAGGCCGCCACGCATGGCCTCTCTGGCATGGCGGTGTACGAGCACTACCTCAAACGCCTGTCGCAACGCGGCTGGGGTCTGTTCTCCTTCATCGAAGCCGATGCAGCGACCGGCCACGCGCAAGTGAAGCTGGAGCATTCGGTGTTCGTACTGGCGCAAGGTATTGCTGGCGTGCCCGTGAACCACAGCAAGGTCTGCTATTTGTTCGCCGGTTGGTTCTCGGGCGCCATGGACTGGGTGCTGGAAACCAGCGGATCGTCCATCCGCACCACCAGCACCGAAACCCAATGCGCGGCAGAAGGCCATAGCCACTGCGTTTTCACCGTCAGCCCCCTCTAGAGATACACCATGCGCTACCCGCATTTGTTCGAACCTATCCGCCTGAACCAAGTACTGCTGCGCAACCGCATCGTCAGCACCGCACATGCCGAGGTGTATGCCGAAGGTGGCAATCCGAACGAGCGCTACATCCGCTACTACGAAGAAAAAGCCAAGGGCGGCGTAGGCCTGGCCATTTGCGGCGGCTCCAGTCCGGTATCGCGCGACAGCCCCTGGTCGTGGTGGAGCTCGATCAACCTGGCCAAGGGCTCGGTGATCGAACCTTTGAGCAAGTTGGCCGAAACCATGCACAAGCATGGCGCCAAGATCATGATCCAGGCCACCCACATGGGTCGGCGCAACGCCTGGCACGGTTTTGACTGGCCACATCTGGTCAGCCCCTCCGGCATCCGCGAGCCGGTGCACCGTGGCAACGCCAAGACCATAGAGATCGAAGAAATCCGCCGCATCGTGGCCGACTATGGCCGCGCAGCAAAGCGCGTAAAAGACGCAGGCCTGGACGGCATCGAAATTTCTGCCGCACACCAGCAGCTGATCGACCAGTTCTGGAGCCCCCGCGTCAACCACCGCACCGACGAATACGGTGGCAGCCTGGAAAACCGCTTGCGCTTCGGCATGGAAGTGCTGGAAGCCGTGCGCGAGCAGGTCGGCAGCGACTTCTGCGTCGGTATGCGCATGTGCGGTGATGAATTCCACGAGGACGGTATCAGCCACGAGATGGCCAAAGAGATCGCCCAGGCCATGAGCGAGAGCGGCCTGATCGATTTCTTGAGCGTGGTCGGCTCCGGTGCCGATACACACAACACCTTGGTGAACTGCATGCCGCCGATGGCGCTGCCGCCCGAGCCCTTTGTGCACCTGGCCGCCGGTATCAAGTCCGTCTCCAAAGTGCCGGTCATGCACGCCCAAAGCATCCGCGATGCATCGCAGGCCGAGCGCATCCTGGCCACCGGCATGGTGGACATGGTGGGCATGACCCGCGCCCAGATCGCCGACCCGCACATGGTCATCAAAATCCGCGACGGACGCGAAGACCAGATCAAGCAATGCGTGGGTGCCAACTACTGCATCGACCGCCAATACAACGGCCTGGACGTGCTGTGCATCCAGAATGCCGCCACCAGCCGCGAAGAGACCATGCCGCATGTGATCGAGAAGACCACTGGCAAGCGCCGCAAGGTGGTGGTCGTCGGCGCCGGCCCTGCAGGGCTGGAGGCAGCCCGCGTGGCCCGCGAACGCGGCCATGACGTGGTGCTGTTCGAAAAGAACGCGTTGGTCGGCGGCCAGGTGAACCTGGCTTCCAAGCCCCCCAAGCGCGAACAGATGGCCGGCATCATCCGCTGGTTCGACATGGAAACCGTGCGCCTGGGTGTGGACCGCCGTCTGGGCGTGGCCGCCACCCAGGAAATGATCCTGGCCGAACAGCCCGACATTGTGGTGCTGGCCACCGGCGGCACGCCGCACACCGGCCAGACGCCGGCCTGGGGCGCGGCTGAAGGCTTGTGCGTCAGCGGCTGGGACATCCTGTCGGGCGCCGTCGCACCGGGTGAAAACGTGCTGGTCTACGACAGCATCAGCACCCACGCAGGCACCGGCGTGGCCGACTTCATCGCCGCGCGCGGCAAGCTGGTGGAGATCGTCACCCCCGACGTGAAAGTGGCCGACGACGTGGGCGGCACCACTTTCCCGATCTTCTACCGCCAGCTGTATGCCAATGCCGTGATCCAGACGCCGAACTTCTGGCTGGAAAAGGTCTACCGCGAAGGCGACAAGCTGATCGCCGTGCTGAAGAACGAATACACCGAGGCGCTGGAAGAACGCGCCGTGGACCAGGTGGTGGTCGAGAACGGCATTCTGCCGAACGACAGCCTGTACTGGCAGCTCAAGCCCCTGTCGCTGAACAAGGGCCAGACCGATATCGAAGCGCTGTATGACGCCAAGCCGCAGCCTGGTTTGAGCCAGACAACCGGCAATGGCAACTTCCTGCTGTACCGCGTCGGCGACTGCGTCTCCATGCACAACATCCACGCCGCGATCTACGACTCGCTGCGCCTGTGCAAGGACTTCTAATGACCAGCTCCCCCCCGATGCGCCTGCGGCGCTTCCCCCTCAAGGGGGCGACACCAGTGGCCTGGCAAAGCCAGTTCCACGGTGTCCCTGGAATGGCTCGGTGTCGTCTGCACCTGCCGTGGTCGGCAATCTACGCCATGGGAGCCTGAGATGCTGCTACAAAACCTGGTAAGCACGATTTTCTGGCTGGCAGTCCTGGGCTTGACCTGGGGCATGGCCCGCCGGGCGCTTATATGGAAAACAGGCCGTTCACGCAGTGTGGATATGCGCGGGCTGCTACAAATACCGAAGCGTTACTTTGTAGATCTGCATGACGTGGTGGCACGCGAGCCCTTTGTGGCACGGGCACACGTAGGCGTGGCAGGCGGCGCCATTCTGGCGCTGGCCCTGGTGGCGGTGAACTACGGCCTGGGTCTGTATTGGGCGGTGCTGGACGGCGTCCTGCTGCTGGCCGGCCTGATGATGCTGGCTGGCTCCATCGCCATGGCTTCACGCCGCCGCAATGCGCCGGAGCGCCTGTCCAAAGGCCCGTGGAGCCGCTTGCCTTATTCGCTGATGCTGTTCGCCATCGCTGTAGCACTGGTCGGTGCCGTGGCACTCACCGGTACGGCGCTGGCGCCCTGGCTGGCCGGACTGGTCAGCCTAGCATTCGCCGCAGGTGCCGCCGAACTGGCGCTGGGCATAGGCTTGGGCGGTCCCATGAAGCATGCCGTCGCCGGCCTGCTGCACCTGGGCCTGCATCCCCGGCCCGAGCGTTTTGGCACAACCAGCGAAAAGCGCTTCGCCACTGCGCTGCAACCTTTGAAGCTGACAGCAGACGACATGGGCGTCGGCAAGCCCGCCGACTTCGCGTGGAACAAGCTGCTGTCCTTTGATGCCTGCGTGCAGTGCGGCAAGTGCGAAGCCGCCTGCCCGGCTTTTGCCGCCGGCCAGCCGCTGAACCCGAAGAAGCTGATCCAGGACCTGGTGGTCGGCATGAGTGGCAAAAGCGACGCCCATTACGCCGGCAGCCCCTATCCCGGCCAGAAAATCGGCGAGCATGCAGGCGCCCCCGGCCTGCCCATCGTCAACGGTCTGATCAACAGCGACACGCTGTGGTCGTGCACCACCTGCCGCGCCTGCGTACAGGAATGCCCGATGCTGATCGAGCATGTAGACGCCATCGTGGACATGCGCCGCCACATCACCCTGGTGGGTGGCGTGGTGCCCAACAAGGGCGGCGAAGCACTGGAGCAGCTGCGCGAAACCGACACTGTGGGCGGCTTCCCGCTCACCGCACGCCACCACTGGGCCGCCGACCTGAATGTGCCGGTGCTGGAAGCCGGTGCTGCCACCGACTGGCTGGTGCTGGTGGGCGAAGGCGCTTTTGACATGCGCTACCAGCGCACGCTGCGCGCCTTCATCAAGACGCTGCAAAAGGCCGGTTTGAAGATCGCCATGCTGGGTGCGGCCGAAACCGATTGCGGAGACCTGGCACGCCGCCTGGGTGATGAGGCGGGTTTCCAACGCCTGTCCAAGCAACTGATTACCACGCTGAAAACGCGCAAATTCGCCCACATCGTGACGCCCGACCCGCACATCTTCCATTCTCTGAAAAATGAATTTCCAGCCATGGGCGGCGACTTCGACGTATGGCACCACACCCAGCTGATGGCTGAGCTGCTGGCCAAGGGCCAGCTCAAGCCCACCCGCGCAGGCAGCCTGGAGGCCGTGACCTACCACGACCCCTGCTACCTGGGCCGCTATGGCCGCGAGGTGGACGCGCCGCGCTCCGTCCTCAAGGGTATCGGCATCAAGGTGGTGGAGATGGAGCGCAACCGTGAACGCGGCCGCTGCTGCGGCGGTGGCGGTGGCGCACCGTTTACCGACATCCCCGGCAGCACCCGCATCCCGGACATCCGTATTGCAGATGCCAAAAGCACAGGCGCAGGCATCGTCGCCGTGGCCTGCCCCAACTGCACCGCCATGCTGGAAGGCGTGGTCGGCCCGCGCCCTGAAGTGCGTGACATTGCCGAGCTGGTAGCCCACGCCCTGGAGGTCGCATGAACACCCTTATGCATTCCACCGTGCCGCGCATCGACCCGCGCCGCCCAGCCATCATCACGCCCGCCGGCCTGCGCCGCATCGTGCTGGGCAGCAGCGAGGGCGAGCGCCTGGCCAACGGCCGCTCGGCCCAGCACACTGCGGCGAAGCCAGTGCGCAGTGCCGGCCCGTTCAACCAGACCACGGTGGTGGTCACCCATGCCGAGCGCGGCGCCTTGACCGATGGCGCACGCCAGGCGATTGCGGCCGCAGCCATATTGGCCTCGGCCCAGGTCGAAGTGGTTGTCGCCGTGCTAGGTGCCTGCCATGACGATGTCGCAGCGCTGGGCGCAGACAGCATGCTGGTCCTGGAGGACCTGGACACCGGCCGCTACCAACCCGGCGCCTGTGTGGCCTGGCTGGACAAGCTGCAAGCACTGCTGCAACCCGCGCAATGGCTGTTTGCCGACAGTGGCGCAGATGGGCAGCTGGGCCGCCGCTTCGCCGTCAACGCCGGGCTGGACCTGGTGTGTGGCGTGGCCGAGCTGGCTACCGACAAGTTGCGTATACCTGCGACTAGCCACCAAGACTGGCTGCGCCCACATGCCCCGGTGATGCTGCTGGCCAAGAATGTCGCCAGCACCAAGCTGCCTTTCGTGGGCCTGGGTCGCAAGGAACCCGCGCCGCCGCTGCCTGCCGTGGTGGAACTGGGTATCGAAGACATGGGCGTACAAGCCGGCGACCCACAAACCCTGGCGCTGGAAGAAGCAGATTTCATCCTGGCGGCCGGTAATGGCGTGACCGATGTGCCGCTGTTCCACACCCTGGCGCGCGAAGTGGGTGCCGCCGTGGGTGCATCGCGCGTGGCGGTGGACGACGGCCGTTTCACCCGCCAGCAGCAGGTAGGTGCCACGGGTAAGACCGTGTCGGCCTCTGGCTATCTGGCGCTGGGCATCTCTGGCGCGGTACAGCATTTGCAAGGTATCAAGGACTGCCGCCACGTCATCGCGGTCAACCTGGATGCATCCGCCCCCATCTCCCGCCGTGCGGACCTGACGGTGGTGGAAGACAGTGCCGCCCTGATGCAGGCGCTGCTGGACCTGGTGCGCCAACAGAAGGAGGGTGTATGAGCAATAACACCGCTATCACAGTTTTGGTCGCCGCCCGCAAGCACCCGGTCAGCGGCAAATCCACCCGCAGCCGCGCCGATGCAACCGCAGCCGCTTTGGCCCTGGGCTTGCCTGGCACCGTGGGCTTGCTCACCGCAGGCGCCATGCCGGACAGCGTGGCCCGCGACTATCTGGCGCTGGGCGCGACCCAGCTGGAAATTCTGGAGTCGGACGCCGATAGCTGCGATGTGTTGTTGCCCGCCTTGCACAACGTGCCTTGGGTACTGGCGGGCACACGCCCGGAGTCCGAACAAGGCACAGGCGTTTTACCTTTTGCGCTGGCTACCGCGCTGGGCCGCCCGGTAATTACCGATGTGCTGGCAGTGCAAGCCGACGGCAAGGCCTGGATCATCACCCAGGCCCTGCCCAAAGGCGCACGCCGCCGCTTGCGCGTCACCCCGCCTGCCGTGCTGGTCGTCAGTGCCGCAGCACCTGTCACGCTGCGCCACTCGCTGGCCGATGCCATGGCCGGCGCCATGGTACGCACACCTATGTCGAATGCCGCAGCCAGCAGTGCACCAAAAGGCCAGTTGGTGCCCCGCACGCTGCGTCGCAAATTACTGGAAGCCCGCACCGTACAAAGCGGCCACGCGCGCATGCTCGGCGCGATTGAATCACCCTCTACCGGCGGCACTGTGTTGCAAACCGGTACCCCCCAGACCAAGGCGCAGGCAGTTCTGGACTACCTGCGTACCCACTCTCTTGTGCATTTTTAGGAGACGCCCACATGACCACATCCATTTCTGCGCAGTCTCTACTCACCCGTGAGTTGCTAGCGCGCCGCCGCCCCGGCTACAGCCTGGAGGCACCGTTTTACCTGAGCGAGACCGTGCTGCAGGCCGACCTGGAGCACATCTTCGGCAAGCACTGGATCTTCGTCGCGGTAGAGCCGCAGATTCCCGAAGCGGGCGACTACATCACGGTGGATTTCGGCAAAAACTCCATCCTGATCGTGCGCGATGACGACAACCAGGTGCAGGCATTCCACAACGTCTGCCGCCACCGCGGCTCGCGACTGTGCGCCAGCCAGCAAGGCGTAGTAGGCAACATCGTCTGCCCCTACCACCAGTGGACCTATGACTTGACCGGCAAGCTGATCCACGCCAAGCACATGGGCGAAGACTTCGACCCCAGCGACCTGAGCCTGAAGAAGGTGAACGTGCGCAGCCTGGCCGGCCTGATCTTCATCTGCCTGGCCGAGAACCCTCCCGAAGACTTCGAGCAAATGGCCGCGGAAATGACGCCCTACCTCGCACCGCACCGGCTGCAAGACTGCAAGGTGGCAGCCCAGGTGGACATCGTCGAGGACTGCAACTGGAAGCTTACGATGGAGAACAACCGGGAGTGCTACCACTGCGTGAGCAACCACCCCGAGCTGACCATCTCGCTGTACGAATACGGCTTTGGCTACCAACCCGACGAACACAACAAGGCCGATCTGCAGCGCTTCCAGGACATCCTGGCCGCCAACCACGAGCGCTGGGAGGGCATGGGCCTGCCCTCGGCCGAGATCGACACGCTGGACGACCGCGTTACCGGCTTTCGCACCCAGCGCCTGCCGATCGACCGTTCGGGCCAGTCGCAGACCATGAATGCCGAGGTGGCATCGAAGAAATTGCTAGCAGACTTTGTAGACCCCGCACTCGGTGGCCTGTCTTTCTGGACCCAACCGAACTCCTGGCACCACTTCATGAGCGACCACATCGTCAGCTTCACGGTGCTGCCGATCTCGGCCACCAAGACCCTGGTGCGCACCACCTGGTGCGTGCACAAGGATGCGGTCGAAGGCGTTGACTACACCAAGGAAAACCTGACCGCCGTGTGGAACGCCACCAACGACCAGGACCGCCGCCTGGTGGAAGAGTCGCAGATCGGCATCGCCACCGGCGCTTATGAGCCCGGCCCCTACTCACCCTTCACCGAAGGCCTGGTAGAGAAGTTCTGCAACTGGTACGTAAACCGCCTCAGCGATCTGACGAAATAAACCACCGCCACCCTTGCGCTGTAAGCACCGCCATGCCCACCCCCTCATTTGCCCCCGATTTCGCCGGCCCGGCGTCCCAGCCCTGGTCTTCTGACCAGGATGAAACCCTCCGCTGCGTGCACATCCGCCAGGAAACGCACGACGTGAAAACCTTTGTGCTGGCCGCCGACGGCCCGCGCAGCTTCCGCTACCTGCCAGGCCAGTTCATCACGCTGGAGCTGGACATTGCCGGCAGCAAGATCAACCGCTGCTACACCCTGTCCAGCACGCCCACCCGGCCCGACCTGGTCAGCATCACCGTCAAACGGGTGCCTGGAGGCGTGGTGTCCAACTGGCTGCATGACAACCTGCGCGTGGGCATGGCACTGGGGGCCATGGGGCCCTCGGGCGAATTCAGCTGCTTCAAAGCGCCGGCCGTACAAGGTAGTACAAGCTACCTGTTCCTGTCCGGCGGCAGCGGTGTCACACCACTGATGTCGATGACGCGCGCCCTGCACGACCTGGGCAGCGACGCCAACATCGTGTTTGTGCACTGCGCCCGCACGCCCGCCGATGTGCTGTTCCCCGAAGAACTCACCATGATGGCGCGCAACATGCCCCATTTGCGACTGGCCATGGTGTGCGAACAGCACACACCGGGCAGCGCTTATGCTGGCCACCTGGGTCGCTTGGACGCAGCACGGCTGGCACACATTGCCCCCGACTTCATGCAGCGCGACGTCTACACCTGCGGCCCGGCTCCATTCATGGGCGCGGTGCGCGGCCTGCTCGCAGGCGCGGGCTTCGAGATGCAGCGTTACCGCGAAGAAAGTTTCTCTTTCGAATCCTTGCCGGCCGATAAACCTGCTGAAGCAGCATTCTCCGCAGACAGCAGCGAGATAATCAAAGTAGACAGTACCCCAATTTTCAAAATCCAGCTGGAGAAAATGGGGAAGATATTCGAATGCTCCTCCGAGCAAACCATTTTAAAAGCCGCAGCGGCAGCCGGATTGCGCTTGCCTTCTTCTTGCAGCAGCGGTGCCTGCGGTACCTGCAAAACCAAGAAAATATCAGGCCAAGTTGAAATGAAACATGCTGGCGGCATACGCCAGCGCGAAATTGACCAAGGCTGGATTCTGCCCTGCTGCAGCAAGCCAATGAGTGACATTTCACTCGAAAAATGAACGCCAATGTGTGCATGCACTTCGCTGAAAACTAGCCATGCACCAGGCCCGACATCTGTCACCCCACCAAAATTCCATTTTGGTGCAAACTATTAAAATAATATCTAAATTCAGCCAAAAATTTTATAAAAATAATCAGGTCCGCTCATTTATGGGTGGCACATCATTTGCTTATAAAAATAAACCAACGCATTGATCCAAAGTTCCTGGAGACCCACGATGTCAAATCCAAAAATTAGCGTCAGAAATCTATACAAGATATTCGGCAGTAATATCTCAGAAGCCGTCAAGTTACTCAATGAAGGTCGTAGCAAGGACGAGGTTTTTGCCAAAACCGGGCATGTCGTGGGCGTCAATAAGGTCAGCTTTGACGTCATGCCAGGCGAGATTTACGTGCTCATGGGCCTGTCCGGCTCGGGCAAGTCCACCCTTATCCGGCTGATCAACCGCCTGGTGGAGCCCTCAAGCGGCTCCATCAATATCGATGGCGAAGACATCGCCAAGCTGCCCCATGACGCGCTGGTGCGCTGGCGGCGCAAGCGGGTGGCCATGGTGTTCCAGTCCTTCGCCCTCATGCCACACCGCAATGTGCTGGACAACGCGGCATTCGGCCTGGAAATGGCCGGCACACCGCGCAAGCAGCGGGAAGCGCGCGCCATGGAAGTGCTGGCCCAGGTGGGCCTGCAAACCTACGCAGCCAAATACCCTTCGCAGCTGTCCGGCGGCATGCAGCAGCGCGTAGGCCTGGCCCGCGCACTGGCGGTAGACCCCGACATCCTGCTGATGGACGAAGCCTTCTCGGCACTCGATCCACTCAAACGCGTGGAGATGCAGGGCCTGATGCTGGAGCTGCAACGCGAACAGCAACGCACCGTTTTGTTCGTCTCGCACGACCTGGAAGAGGCCCTGCGCATCGGCACCCGCATCGCCATCATGGAAGGCGGCAACCTGGTGCAAGAGGGTACGGCACACCAGATCATTACGCAGCCGGCCAACGCCTATGTGCGCAAGTTCTTCGAGGGTGTGGACACCTCGCGCTACCTCACCGCAGCCGACCTGCTGGACCCGGGCCTCAACGGCCACTCGTACCACAGCGGCCCGCGCCTGCCCTGGTCCACCACCCTGCCCGAAGCCATGAAGATCGTGCTGGGCATAGACCAGCCGGTCGGCGTGTTCGATGCCACCAACCAGTTGCTGGGCTGCATCTCTGCCCGCAGCCTGCTCGCCAAAATGTCCCAGGAAGCTCGCCATGTCTGATCTGCTCACCCAAGTCACCGACGCCACCCACGACATGCTGCCCCTGGGCAAGTGGGTCAATGCAGGGGTTAAAAGCCTGCTGGACAACGGTGCTACCGTGTTTGACTCCATAGGCGTCGTGGTGGAAGGCTTTGCCCAGTCGATCGAACAAGGCATGCTGGCCATTCCCTTCTGGCTGGTGATTGCGGTCGCCACCATCGTCGGCATCCGACGCCTGGGCTGGGGCTTTGGCCTGTTTGTTGCTTTAGCTTTGATGCTGATTGTGGTGACAGGATTCTGGCCACAAACCATGGTGACCCTGGCGCTGACGCTGTCGGCCACCATCATCAGCTTGATTTTTGGCATTCCCCTGGGCATCTGGTGTGCCCGCAACAACCACATTAACGCCAGCGTGCGTCCCGTACTCGACTTCATGCAGACCATGCCCGCTTTTGTGTACCTGATACCAGCAGCCATGCTGTTTGGCCTGGGCCGCGTGCCCGGCACAATTGCGACCGTGATCTTCGCCATGCCGCCTGTGGTGCGCCTGACCAGCCTGGGCATACGCCAGGTCAGCTCGGAACAGGTCGAAGCTGGCAACGCCTTTGGCTGCACCTCGACGCAACTGCTGTTCAAGGTACAGCTGCCGATCGCCATGCCGACCATCATGGCGGGCGTCAACCAGACCATCATGATGGCACTGTCCATGGTCATCATCGCGTCCATGGTGGGCGCGGGCGGGCTGGGCAACGACGTGCTGGCCAGCATCCAGCGGCTGGACATCGGCCTAGGGTTTGAGAGCGGTCTGGCCGTCGTCTTGCTGGCTATCATCTTGGATCGCCTGACTGAGAGCTTTGGCGTGGCCCGCAAAGGCCGCGACAGCTGACCCCACGCAGAAATTGAGGAGCGCCCCTTTGCCACGCAGTCCCCTTGCCCCAACCCAGGCCTCTCCGGCTGCGGCATTCGGAGCCAACGACGCTTCCGTTTCAACAGATACCACGCGCATCGGATTCATTCTGATGCCGGACTACTCGATGATCGCCTTTGCCAACGCAGTGGAAACACTGCGCATGGCCAACTACATCAGCCGCCGCCCGCTGTACAGCTGGACGGTGGTGAGCACCGAACAAAGCGGCGCCCAGGCCAGCAATGGCCTGACCATGGGCTCCACCGGCGACCTGGCCAGCCTGTCGGAATGCGATATGGTGTTTGTCTGCGGTGGCATCAACATCCGCCGCAACACCGACGATGCCGTGCGCCATATGCTGCGCCAGCTGGCCATCCACGGCGTAACCATGGGTGCGCTGTGCACCGGCTCTTTCGCCCTGGCCAGCGCCGGCCTGCTGGATGGCTACCGCTGCGCGATCCACTGGGAAAACCTGGCTGCCATCGGCGAAGAATTCCCCAAAGTGCAGTTCGCCACCGAGGTCTTCATCCTGGACCGCGACCGCATCACCTGCTCAGGTGGCACGGCACCGCTGCACCTGATGCTGCACCTGATCCGTGCCAGCCACGGCGCCAAACTGGTGATGGACATCTCCGAGCAGTTCATTGTGGAGCGCCTGCGCGCCAGCAACGACCGCCAGCGCATTCCCCAGCCCGAATGCATAGGCCCGGGCTACCAGCACCTGACCGAGGCCGCCGAAATCATGGCCGCCAACATCGAAGACCCCTTGCCACTGGCCGAGCTGGCTAGCGCCATTGCGCTGTCGTTGCGTCAGCTGGAGCGGCTGTTCCACCGCTACTTCAGCATGAACCCGGCGCAGTACTACATGAACCTGCGCCTGCGCCGCGCGCAGGAGCTGTTGACGCACAGCAGCATGCCCATCATGCAGGTCACGGTGGCCTGCGGCTTCCAGTCGTCCTCGCACTTCTGCAAGGCCTACCGCAGCCTTTTCGGCCACTCACCCAGTGAAGAACGCCGCCGCCATGCAGGCACCACGCCCGCGCGTGCGCCGGCCTGGCCCAAGCAGGCTTCCGCAACGGTATCGGCCATACGCGTGGCCTGAAGCGGCCCCATCGGCCGTTTCTCGACCCAACGGCGCCTTCGTATTGGCGCCATCAACAGCTACATTATTTATAGCTACCCGCGCATGCAGAATATGCGCAGGTAGCCTTTTTTATGCCTTAAATTCTGACAAGCCTCTGACACTTGCCGTACGCGGACAACTCCGCGTCGCTCTCAGCAAAGTTTCCAGCCGTCAACCTGTGAAAGTGCAGGGTGTCGCCACTTGCTACAACACCTGCCCCTCCACCCACTAGGAATTGGTCATGAAATTGAAACTCGCTCTTCTCGGTCTCGCCTCCTCCGCCTTCTCGCTGTGCGCACCGCTTGCGCATGCGGAAGAAGCCAGCTGCAAAACCGTGCGTTTTGCCGATGTGGGCTGGAGCGATATTGCCGCTACCACCGGCCTGGCGTCCGTGGTGCTCGAAGGCCTGGGCTACAAGCCCACGGTGACCATTGCCTCGGTACCAATCACATTCGCCGGCATCAAATCCAAGCAGATCGACGCCTTTCTGGGCTACTGGAACCCCAGCATGACGCCCATCATCGAACCCTTCGTCAAGGCCGGCCAGATCAAGGTGCTGGAGCAACCCAACCTGGTCGGCGCCAAGTACACCCTGGCCGTGCCCGCCTACCTGTACGACAAGGGCCTGAAGACGTTCAATGACATCGCCAAGTTCCAGAAAGATCTGGACGGCAAGATCTACGGCATTGAACCCGGCAACGACGGCAATGCGCTGATCCAGGGCATGATCGACAAGAACCAGTTCGGCCTGAAGGGCTTCAAGATGGTCGAGTCGTCCGAAGCCGGCATGCTGGCCGAGGTGCAGCGCGCCAGCCGTGGCAACAAGGGCATCGTCTTCCTGGGCTGGGAACCCCACCCCATGAACGTGCAAATGAAAATGAAGTATCTGGAAGGCGGCGACGACGTGTTCGGCCCCAACCTGGGTGAAGCCAAGGTGTTCACCGCCCTGCCCCCCAGCTACGAAGCCCGCTGCCCGAATGTCGCCACGCTGCTGAAGAACCTGCAGTTCACCACCGAGATTGAAAACAACGTGATGATCGGCATCTTGGACAAAGCCAAGCCCAACGTCGCCGCCAAGGCCTACCTGAAGAAGAACCCTGGCGTTCTGGAAGGCTGGCTGAAGGGCGTGAAGACCTTCTCGGGTCAGGACGGCCTGCCTGCGGTTACCGCCTCGCTGAAGTAATTTCCCCACCTGCAGTGCTGCCGTATCAACCCGGCAGCACTACCTTTATCTATTCCCGACGCGCACCGCTATGACCTCGGCTCCTTCCACCCATTTTTGCCTGAACCTGGCCTGCGGCAGCGCCCAGGGACAGGTCGCGGCTGTGTCCGACCTGCTGAACCAGCACGGCGCCTACATCGAACAGTTTTCGGTGTTTGACGACCACACGACCGAGCGTTTTTTCGTACGCAGCGTATTCAGCCTCAGCAGCTCGGTGGATGTGCTGCGCAGCGCATTTGCCGAACTGGCCAAAGGCTTCCCGACAGCCCAGTGGACGGTGCATGACCTGGCCCAGCCCACCCGCGTGCTGATCATGGTGTCCAAGTTCGACCACTGCCTGCGCGAGCTGATTGCACAGTGGCGCCGTGGCGAGCTGAAGATGGACATCGTCGCCGTGGTGTCCAACCACCCCGACCTGGCACCGCTGGCCGAAGCCGAAGGCCTGCCGTTCCACCACATTCCCATGAGCGCCGACACCAAGCCTGCCCAAGAAGCCAAGCTGGAAAAGCTGATAGCCGACACCGGCGCCGAATTCGTGGTGCTGGCGCGCTATATGCAGGTATTGTCAGAATCGCTGTGCGAACGCCTGCACGGCCGGGTCATCAACATCCACCATTCCTTCCTGCCCGGTTTCAAGGGCGGCAAGCCCTACCAGCAGGCATTTGACCGCGGCGTGAAGCTGATCGGCGCCACCGCCCACTTTGCCACCACAGACCTGGACGAAGGCCCGATCATCGAACAGTCGGTCGAGCGCGTAGACCATGCGGATACACCGCTGCGGTCGAGCGCGTAGACCATGCGGATACACCGCTGCATCTGTCGCAAGCCGGCCGGCTGGTTGAAAGCCTGGTGTTGTCACGCGCCATGCGCTTCGTCCTGGACCGCAGGGTTTTCATCAACGGCATGAAGACCGTAGTGCTGAGATGAACACCCCCAGGCTACACACTTCGTGTTTTCGCCCCCCCCCTTGCAGGGGGCAACGCTGGCAGCCCGGCGAAGCCGGCTCTGCGGCGTTCTCGAACAGACAGTGTCCTTTTTGAACGGTATTTTCATGACAAAAACCTTGATTTCCAGCTTCGTCGATGGCCTGTCCGTACAGGGCAGCGGTGACCACTTCACCACCATCAACCCCGCCACCGGCGCCGTCATTGCCGGCGTACACGACTGCAGTGAGGCCGATGTGAACGCAGCGGTCGAAGCTGCGCAGCGCGGCTTCGCAATCTGGTCGGCCATGACAGGCACCGAGCGCGGCCGCATTCTGCACCGTGCGGCCCAGTTGCTGCGCGAAAGCAACGACGAACTGGCCGCATTGGAAGTGCAAGACACCGGCAAACCCTGGCAGGAAGCCTGCGTGGTCGATGTGGCCAGCGGCGCCGACTGCATCGAATACTTCGCCGGAGCCGCCGCCACCCTGGCCGGTGCCCAGTACCCGCTGCAAAACGCCTTTGCCTACACCCGCCGCGAGCCGCTGGGCGTGTGCGTGGGCATTGGCGCGTGGAACTACCCCATCCAGATCGCCTGCTGGAAGTCTGCGCCCGCCCTGGCTGCGGGTAACGCTATGATTTTTAAGCCTTCTGAGCTCACCCCCATGACGGCCGTGAAGCTGGCCGAGATCTACCTGGAGGCTGGTGTTCCGCCCGGCGTATTCAACGTGCTGCAAGGCCGTGGCACCACCGGCGCGCTGCTGGCTGCCCACCCGGACGTGGCCAAGGTCTCTGTGACTGGCTCGGTGCCCACGGGCAAGCGCGTCATGGCCAGCGCCGCCGGCACGCTCAAACGCGTGACCATGGAGCTGGGTGGCAAGTCGCCACTGATCGTGTTTGACGACGCCGACTTCGAACAGGCCGTGACCGCCGCCATGATGGCCAACTTCTACACCCAGGGCGAAATCTGCACCAACGGCACGCGCGTCTTCGTGCAGCGCGGCATCAAAGACAAGTTCCTGGCCCGGCTGAAGGAACGCACGCTGCTGCTGCGCGTGGGCGACCCCACCGACCCGAATACCGAAGTGGGCGCGCTGATTTCCGCCGCCCACCGCGACAAGGTGCTGGGCTATATCGCCCAGGGCATTGCGGGTGGCGCCACCCTGGTGTGCGGGGGTACAGCAGCAGCGGTGCCAGGCTGCGAGCAGGGCAATTTCGTGGCCCCCACCATCTTTGCAGACTGCACAGACAACATGGCCATCGTGCAGGAAGAAATCTTTGGCCCCGTGATGGCGGTGCTGGTATTTGACGACGAGGCCGAGGTGGTATGCCGCGCCAACGCCACCCGCTTCGGCCTGGCTGCCGGTGTCTTCACCCGCGACGGTGCACGCGGCCACCGCGTGGCGGCCAGCCTCAAGGCCGGCATTTGCTGGATCAACAACTACAACATCACGCCCATCGAGATCCCTTTTGGCGGCGCAGGTGAGTCCGGCATAGGGCATGAAAACAGCATGGTCGCGCTGGAGCACTACACCCAGCTGAAGACCGTGTATGTGGAACTGGGCCAAGTCGCCTGCGGATACCGTTGAACCATGCGCACGGAAAGCTTTGACTACATCATCGTGGGCGCTGGCTCGGCCGGCTGCGTGCTGGCCAACCGCCTGACCGAAGACCCTGACGTGACCGTGCTGCTGCTCGAAGCCGGCCCGGGCGACCGCAGCATCTTCATCCACATGCCATCGGCCTTTGCCTACCCGCTGGCCAACGACAAGTACAACTGGTACTACCACTCCGAGCCCGACCCCTACATGAACAACCGGGCCATGTACTGCCCGCGCGGCCGGGTGCTGGGTGGCTCGTCCAGCATCAACGGCATGGTCTACATCCGTGGCCACGCGTTGGACTACAACGGCTGGGCCAGCTACCCGGGGCTGGACAACTGGTCCTACGCCGACTGCCTGCCCTACTTCCGCAAGGCCGAAACCCGTGGCAAGGGCGGCGACGCCTACCGTGGAGACAGCGGCCCGCTGCACGTATCCACCGGTGCCTGCGTGAACCCGCTGTACAACGCCTTCATCGAAGCTGGGCAACAAGCCGGCTACGCCCGCACCGAGGACATGAACGGCTACCGCCAGGAAGGCCTGGGGCCGATGGACATGACCGTACACAAGGGCCGGCGCTGGAGCACCGCCATGGCCTATTTGCGCCCGGCGCTGAAGCGCCCGAATCTGCAGGTGCGCACCCGTGCCCTGGTAGCCCGTGTGGCCTTTGAACCCGAAACCAGCCCACCGCGCGCCATCGGCGTGGAAGTTTTCAACGGCCACAAAACCGATTTGCTGCGCGCCCAGCGCGAAGTCATTTTGTGCGGCGGTGCCATCAACTCACCCCAGCTGCTACAGCTGTCCGGCGTGGGCAACCCCGACGCGCTGCGCAAGCTGGGCATTCCCGTGGTCGCCGCGCTACGCGGCGTGGGTGAGAACCTCCAGGACCATCTGGAAACCTATGTGCAGTACGCCTGTAAGGAACCCATCACCCTGTACAACGCCATGAACCCGGTGGCCAAGGCCAAGATCGGCGCTGAATGGATGCTACTGGGCACCGGCCTTGGGGCGACCAATCATTTCGAATCCGGCGGTTTCATCCGCAGCGAAGCCGGCGTCAAGCACCCAGATCTGCAGTACCACTTTTTGCCCATGGCGATCAGCTACGACGGTAGTGCACCGGCCAGCTTTCATGGCTTCCAGGCGCATGTGGGGCCGATGCGCCCCACCAGCCGCGGTTCGGTCACGCTGAAAAGTGCAAACCCCAAGGAAGCGCCACGCATCCTGTTCAACTACATGTCCACCGAGCAGGACCGCAAGGAAATGCGCGCCGGCATCCGCCTGACACGCGAGATCTTTGAACAGAAGGCGTTTGACCGCTTCCGTGGCGAAGCCATCTCGCCCACCAGCGCGGTACAGACCGATGCCGAGATCGACGCACACATCCGCGAACACGCAGAAAGCGCGCTGCACCCGTCCTGCACCTGCCGCATGGGGACCGACGACATGGCCGTGACCGACGGTAGTGGCCAGGTGCATGGCGTGCGTGGTTTACGGGTGGTGGACGCATCCATCATGCCGGACGTGGTCAGCGGCAACCTGAACGCGCCGACCATCATGTTGGCTGAAAAGATGGCCGATACAATCCGCGGCAAAACCGCCCTGCCGCGCTCGGATGCGCCGTTCTTCGTGCATCCCCAATACCAGAGCGTACAACGCTAAAACAGAGACACAACCCACGCTGCGCTTGGCCAAAAGCCCGCCGCAGAATGGGTCACAACAGAAGGTTCCCCATGGCAGTCAGTGTTTTCGATATCTTCAAGATCGGCATCGGCCCCAGCAGCTCGCATACCGTAGGGCCAATGCGGGCGGCCCGCCTGTTCACGGAGCGGCTGGCACACCAAGATATGCTGGATCGTTGCACGCGTATCGAAGTAAAGTTGTACGGCTCCCTGGGGGCGACAGGCAAAGGCCACGGCACCGACAAAGCCGTGCTGCTGGGCCTGGAGGGCCACGACCCCGAGACCGTGGACGTGGAGGCCATTCCCGCGATGCTGGATGCAATCCGCACCAGCGGCCAGCTGCGCCTGGGCGGGCGCCACCTGATCGCGTTCAAGGAAAAAGACCATCTGGCCATGTACCGGCGCGAGACACTGCCGTTCCACTCCAATGGCATGCGCTGCATTGCATTTGATGCCGATGGCGCCGAGTTGCAAAACCGCTGCTATTACTCGGTGGGGGGTGGCTTTGTCGTCAGTGACGAGGTAGCAGCCGACGGCCAGAAACAAAAGGTGCTGGCCCCTGACACCACCGTGCTGCCCTACCCCTTCCACAGCGGCGACGAATTGCTGCAGCAATGCAAAAGCGCCGGCCTGTCCATCGCTGCACTGATGCGACGCAACGAACAGCACTGGCGCAGCGATGCCGAGATCGACGCCGGCCTGCACAAGATCTGGAACGTGATGCAGGCCTGCGTGGAGCGCGGCTGCCGCACCCAGGGCGTGCTGCCCGGCGGCTTCAAGGTGAAACGCCGCGCGGCCGAGCTGTCCACCAAGCTGCGCTCCAATCCCGAGGCCTCCTTGCGTGATCCACTGCAGGTGCTGGACTGGGTGAACCTGTATGCGCTGGCCGTGAATGAAGAAAACGCCGCCGGTGGCCGCGTCGTCACCGCGCCCACCAATGGCGCAGCCGGCATCGTGCCGGCTGTACTGCACTACTACGTGCGCTTTGTGGCCACCGCCACGCCCAGCGGGGTCATCGACTTTCTGCTGACAGCCGCCGCCATCGGCATGCTGTACAAGGAAAATGCCTCCATCTCGGGCGCTGAAGTGGGTTGCCAGGGCGAGGTCGGCGTGGCCTGCTCCATGGCCGCTGCAGCGCTCTGCGCTGTCATGGGTGGTACCCCGGAACAGGTGGAAAACGCCGCCGAGATCGGCATGGAACACCACCTGGGCCTGACCTGTGACCCGGTGGGAGGCCTGGTGCAAATCCCCTGCATAGAGCGCAACGCGATCGCGTCGGTGAAGGCCATCAACGCCGCCCGTATGGCGCTGCACGGCGACGGCAGCCACTTCGTCAGCCTGGACAAGGTCATCAAAACCATGCGCGAGACCGGTGCCGACATGATGACCAAGTACAAGGAGACCGCGCGCGGCGGCCTGGCCGTTAATATCGTGGAATGCTAAAACCCGGTCCTGTACAAACCCCTTACAAAGAGTTCTCCACCGGCATCGTCTGGTTCCGCCGGGATCTGCGCAGCTTTGACCACGCGGCGCTCTACCACGCGCTGAAACACTGCCAGCGGGTGCACTGCGTTTTCATCTTCGATACCGAGATACTCGACAGCCTGCCGCGTGCCGACCGCAGGGTGGAATTCATCCAGGCCAGCCTGGTCGATCTGGACCAGGCCCTGCGCGCTCTGCAACCGCAGGCTGGCCTGATCGTGCGCCATGCAGCAGCACGAGAAGCCATTCCAGCACTGGCCCAAGCCCTGCAGGCGCAGGTGGTGTTTGCCAACCACGACGACGAGCCCCAGGCCCTGGCGCGCGACGCGGCCGTGCTGGGCGCTTTGGCCCACAGGGGTGTGGCGCTGCGCACCTACAAAGACCATGTGATCTTCGAGCGCAAAGAGGTGCTCACCCAGCAAGGCCGGCCCTATGGCGTTTTCACGCCCTACAAGAATGCCTGGCTCAAGAAGCTGGACGACTTCTACCTCAAACCTTACCCGGTCGAAAAATACGCTGCCAGCCTGGCCGCCCGCCCCGCAGACTACGCGCAGCCTGTGCCTGGCCTGGCGGCCTTGGGTTTTGAAGCTACCAACCTGGGGCAGCTGAAACTGCCTGCCGGCGCCAGTGGCGGCCAGCGTCTGTTCGAAGAATTCCTGGATCGCATAGATCAATATGGCAGCACCCGCGACTTTCCCAGCGTCAAAGGCCCCAGCTACCTGGGGGTACACCTGCGCTTTGGCACGGTATCGATACGCCAACTGGCCAGCGTGGCCCACGCCAGGTCACTCCAGGGGATACATGGCGCCAGCGTGTGGCTCAGCGAGCTGGTCTGGCGCGACTTCTACGTGCAGATACTCAGCAACTTCCCGCATGTAGCGCAGGGCGCATTCAAACCCGAATACGACAACATAGTCTGGGAGCACGGCAAGCCTGCCAAGGCCTTGTTCGAAGCCTGGTGCCAGGGCCGCACCGGGTACCCGCTGGTGGACGCGGCCATGGCCCAGATCAACCAGACCGGCTATATGCACAACCGCCTGCGCATGGTGGTGGCGAGCTTTCTAGTGAAAGACCTGGGGCTGGACTGGCGCTGGGGCGAGCGCTACTTTGCCGAGCATCTGAACGATTTCGACCTGGCCAGCAACAACGGCGGCTGGCAGTGGGCCAGCTCCAGCGGCTGCGATGCCCAGCCCTATTTCCGCATCTTCAACCCGACCAGCCAGAGCGAGAAATTCGACCCAGAGGGCAAATTCATCCGCCGCTATCTGCCGCAGCTGGCCAAACTGCCAAACACCGCCATACACGCACCGTGGACGGCCAAGCCCATGGAGCTGCAGGCTGCCGACGCGGTGCTAGGCCAAAATTACCCACATCCCATCGTGGCGCATGATGCGGCGCGAGCACGTACTTTGCTGCGCTACGCGGTGGTCAAGAAACCGAACGCGCTGCCGGGGTGATGCTACACATTTAATAGCTGCCAGCGCACGTAATACCTGCGCCAGCAGCCTATTTGGCATCTACCCTTTCAGGTAGACAACAGCAGAGCGCTAGATCTGAGCGATTTCCACCGCCGTATACCGGCGCACCAGGCTGAGCAGTTCTTCTTCCGAATACGGCTTACCCAGATAGTGGTTCACACCCAGGGCCTGTGCATGCTCGCGGTGCTTTTCCGCGGTGCGCGAGGTGATCATGACGATGGGCAGGTGTTTGTATTGCGCATCGTCCCGGATGGTACGGGCCAGATCGAAGCCGTCCATGCGCGGCATTTCGATGTCGGACAAGACAATCGCTGGCAGTTCTTCGTGCAAACGCTCCAGAGCCTGTACGCCATCGTTCGCCAGGCTGACGCGGTAGCCTTCACGCTGCAGCAAACGCTGGGTAACGCGGCGCACGGTGATGGAATCGTCCACCACCAGCACCAGGGGCACCTGCTGCACGACGGCCAGAGGCGCATCTTTCTTGCCGCCATCGTCTTGCCACTGGCGCGCCTGCGCTCCATAGACCGACGACAAAGCCACCGGGTTGTAGATCAGCACCACGGCGCCGGATGCCAGTACCGACAGGCCAGCCAGCCCCGGCAGACGCGAGAGCTGTGGCCCCAGATTCTTCACCACCACTTCCTGGTTGCCCAGCACCTCATCGACGTGCAAGGCCAGGCGCTGTGCCGCACTGCGGAAGATCACCACCGAGCTGTTTTTGCCGGCAGGCTCCACACTGTGCTGCGACGCCTGCAACAAGGCACCGGCCCAGAAAAACGGCACCGACTCGCCCGCGAACGGTACGACATGTTCGGCATAGGCTTTGGCCAGGTCAGCCTGCGGCAGGCGGCGTACCTGCTCCACCACGTTGGCGGGTACACCGATAGATAACGATCCGGCACGCAGCATCACCACCTGCGTCACCGCCGTGGTCAAGGGCAGCACCAGCTTGAATTGCGTGCCGTCGCCGGGCACCGAGCTGGTTTCAATCCGTCCACCCAGCGCAAGCACTTCGGCACGAACCACGTCCAGACCAATACCGCGACCCGCCAGCTCCGTCACTTGGGAGGCAGTGGAAAAGCCCGGCATGAAGATGAAATCAGTCAAAGCTGCGCCATCGACTTCCTCGTCCGCAGCCATCAGGCCCTGGGCGATGGCCTTGCGGCGTATGCGCTCAGGTTCCAGCCCTGCGCCATCGTCCGAGAAGTTGACCGAGATGTCGTTGCCCTCGTGGGTCAACGCAACGGTGATGGAGCCCACTGCGGGCTTGCCCGCCGCTTCGCGCAGTTCCACCGATTCGATGCCATGGGCCACGGCATTGCGCAGCAAGTGCTCGAATGCGGGCGCCATGCGGTCCAGCACACCCCGGTCCATCTCGATGGAGCCGCCTACGATGTCCAGCTTGACCTGCTTGCCGGTTTCTTTGGAGGCCTGGCGCACCACGGCATACAGCCGCTCGGCAATGCCTTCAAACTCCACCATGCGGGTGCGCAGCAGATCACGCTGCAGCTCACGGGCCTGGCGGGCCTGGGCCACCAAATCGTCTTCGGTGCCTTCAATCGTGCGCTGCAAGCTGCGCTGCACGGTGGCCACGTCGTTCACCGACTCGGCCATCATGCGGGTCAGCTCTTGCACGCGGGTGAAACGGTCGAACTCCAGCGGGTCGAAGCCCTGGGCCGAATCCTTCACCAACGCCAGGCGCGATTGCATCTGCGATTCCGCCTGCACCTCAATGTCGCGCAAATGGGTGCGCAGTCGCTCCAGGTTACCGGTCAGGTCGCCCAAGGAACCGCGGAGCTGGTTCAGCCGCGCCTCCAGCCGGGTCCGGGTAATGATGACTTCGCCGGCCTGGTTGACCAAGCGATCCAGCAGCTGCGAACGCACGCGCACGGACTGCTGCGCCATCTGCCGTGGCAAAGAGGGCGTGTGCAAGGCCAGCACCGGCGCAGGTGTCTGGGTGGCTTCGACAGCCACTGCCGCCGACGCCGACGTCGGAGCAGCCACAGGCAAAGCCACAACAGCCGCGCTGGGTGCCTGAAGATACTGGGTACGCAAGCCATCCAGGTCGAGTTGCAGCCGGTCGAAGTAAGACAGCAAGGGGTCGATCTGCGCGGACTGGAGCGAGTCGGCATCCAGCCGCTCTATCGCGGTTTCCAGCCGGTGCGCCAGTTCCCCAAGACGCAAGGCGCCGGCCAATCGTGCACTGCCCTTGAGGGTGTGCAGAGCACGCAAGACCTCGCTGCGCGCGCCAGTGTTCTCTGGCCGTGCACGCCACTGGCGCAATGCGCCGCCCAGGTGGGGCAGCAACTCGTTGGCTTCTTCTTCAAAGATGGGGAACAGGTCCGCATCAATCGCGTCTTCGACATCGATTTCATCATCGAAATCGGCCAAGGCATCCTGCACCTGAACACCCATACCCGCATGAAAATCTGCTGGCATCGGCAGCACCTGGGTGTCCTGCAGCATCTCCTGCGGGACGGCTTCTGGCAGCTCTGCCACAGCTTCCAGTACGGGGGGGGCGATAGGCACTGCCGACAGTTCCAGCGGTTCTTCCGGCACAGGCTCCACCGCCGGAGCTTCTGGCTCAGGGCTAGACAGCAGCTCCACGGGCTCGGCATGTGCAGGCTCTTCGACCTGCTCCAGCTCGGAGAAGTAGGCCAGCGCGGCTGCATCATCCAGCGCAGGAGCAGCTTCGGCAGGCGGCGTTGCCTGTGCTGCAACAGGCTCGGCTTCCAGCAGGTCGCGCAGGGCCAGCAACACCGTGGGGTTGGGCTCTTTCAGGAAGCCTGCAGCAAACTGGTGCAGCAGACGGCGTATGTCTTCGGCCGCATCGGTGAATATCTGCGCATGCTGGGCCGTACCCTGAGCTTCCAACTGCACATGCTCCAGCGCAGATTCCAGAGCCCGCGCCATTTGCGACAAAGCCTGGAAGCCCACGGTTGCCGAACTACCCGCCAGAGAATGCGCCAGCGCGACCGTGGTATCGGGCAAGGGCTGCTCCAGCTCTAGCGACCATTCGCTGAGCTCGGTCAACAAGCGCCGCGACCATTCGTCCGCCTCGTTAAGGTACACGTTGTACAGCGGAATGCCTATGCGCAAACTGCCGATGACCTTGGTGTTGTCGTCTACCTCCAGCTCGGACTCTGCGAGTGTCTCAGCAGGTTCCGAGGGCTGTTCTTCAGCCACGGTGACATCGGGCAGTTCGGCAGACATCGCCGGTACGGGTTCATCTTCCAACAGATCCGCTGCAAGGACTTCGTCCTGCGGCACATCCAGAATCTCTGGCTGCGGCTCTGGTGCGTCCACAGCAGCCGACTCTTCCAGCGCAGCCACAGCCGATGCGGGCTGCGGTACGGCCAAAGCCAGGCTACGTAGCTCCAAACGCAGAGCATCGGCCGAGGCCCGGAACGGCTGGGATGTCCAGGCGTCGGCGGTGCCCGCAGCGATGTCGTCGGCCCAACGGCCAAATGCCTGCAAAGCCTGCCGCGACAAAGTTTGCAGCGCTGCAGTTGCCGGCGTTTGTTCGGCCAGCCAGCTATTGATGAGCTGCTCCATCGCCCAGGCAGCCTCGCCAAATTCGGCCAGACCGACCATGCGCGCGCTGCCCTTCAGGGTATGGAAAGCGCGACGCAGGGAAGTTTGGGCCGCCATATCCACGGGCTCGACGGCCAGTGTGTCCAGCGACTCCAGGCCGGCCTGCACCACCTCGCGGGCCTCTTCCAGGAAGATGTCTCGCAGTTCAGCTTCTTCATCCTCTTGCGTGGGCAAGGGCTCTACGACAGCGGGCGCCGGCGCTGCAACCGACGCCACTGCGGGCTCGGGGGCGCTGGCGACCACCTCGTCGAGCGGCAAAAAGTCCAGCATCGGCTCGTCCACGCTGAAGACGGGCTGCGGCTCGACAGGGCGAGAATCCGGTAAGTCGAGCGGCATGGGCTCGGTCATGGCGAAGAAATCCAACCCTTGATCGAATCCGTCGGGCCCAGTCAAAGGAGCCAACTCGGTCCTCTCGAAAGACTCCCCAGCGCCCAGCTCCAGATCCAGCGGTTGACCCAACATGGAATCCATGAAGGGCACTTGCACAGTTTCATGCGCTGGCACCGGGCTGCGCCCGACCAGCAGCTTGAACTCACCGATCTCTTCGTCGTACACAAACAATTTTTTGGCCAACGCCCGCTGGTAACCCAGCATGTCAATCATGAAGCCCAAGGCCCCCAGGCTATTACCAAGGCGGTCGAAGCTGGCCGCACGCTCTTGCGCGCCCTCTTCATCATCGGACATATAGCCGTCTACCACTTCGCGCATACGCATCACAGCGTGGGAAGCCTGGTCCAGGCCCAGCACTGACAAGACACCACGCATCTGCGACAACTGGTTGGCAACTTTGGCCAGTGGCACTTTCTCGCGCGGTGTGCGGAAGAACTGGTCAAGTGACTGCTCTACCTCGGTCAAGGTACTGCGCAACTCATCCACCACGCTGCCAATGCTTTGGCGATCGCTTACGCGGTGGTAGAGCTCCTCCATCCAGCCCGCCAGGGGTTGTGGTTGCTGACCCCGCTCTACATCGGCAAGGCGCTGTGCCAATACGCTGGCACGCTCGACCAGTTGCTCATCGGCCTGGTCCAACTCCTCGAACGCCGCCTCCAGGTACAGCACAGCCGTCGCCACTTCCATGCCCAAAGCGGCAGAAGGTGGCACCTTCGAGCGCACCGTGGCCTCCACGGCCTCAACCAAAGCTTGCGCCAGCACCGTACTGCCAGGGTGCAGCTTGGACAAGGATTCGCCCACCATGGTGAACTGGTCCAGCGCGGGCTTGAAACGATGGACATCGCCACCGGCAAGCGCCGACCAGGTTTCGGCTGCAGCTGCGAGGCGCTTGCGCGCTTGTGCCAACAAAGCCGGATCGAAACGACCGAACTGCCGGGCCTCGTAATCAATAGGAGCATGCCGCTGCAAGCCATATGCCTGGCGTACTGCCGTCAGGGTGGGCGCATCCGAACTGCGCACTGGCACAGTCTGCGCGCAAAAAAACAGCATGTCCTGCGCCAGGCGCGGTGGAATCTGCGTGTCACCGCGCGCCAGGGCGGCATACTGTGTCAACACCCGGGATGCGATGCGCTTGGAATACACGTCCGAAGGAAACAAGCCCAAGGACAGGGCTTCGAAATAAGCAGCCGCAATTGTCCAGAACGCACGGTCAGGATGGCGGCTCTGCGCAGCAGCACAACCCAGGCAAATGGCCACCAAAGCCTGCGCGGCTGCTGGGTCACCGGTCTTCACCACCTTCAAAACATGCTGGTCCAGCCGCGCACGCAATGCGGGCGAATAGGCGATCGGCACCACCGGCACGGCTGCAGGGATATCACGCCAGTGGGCTTCCATCGGCCACAGATCGGCCGGATGAACCTGGTTCACACCCGCCAAGGCCTGCACCTCGCGGTACTGAGGAAACAGGCCTACGGACGACACCGGCTTGCCCGCCAGCACGCCTTCCAGATAATCAACAAGCGCAAAGCTGGCACGCTCTATCTTGCCAACAGCGTCCTCATTGCATAGATTGGGATTCTCGATAAATCGCGCTACTGCGGCCTCCATGGCCTGCAGCACCAAGGACGGCGGCGTCATACCCACCATCTCCAGCGCACCCACAGTCAGATGCAATTGCTGGCGCGCAGTGGTCAAACGGCTGCTATCAGGCAGCACAAATGCGGCCCCTTGCGCAGCTTCCGCTTCACGCACATAGCGCCGCAAACTCTTGACCGCAACCTCCAGTGTCTTACGCAGTTCATCGAGCACCCAGGCCAATGGCCCCAGGTCCTGCTCGGTCGAGTCAACAGCCTTGGATTCAATGGCTTGCATAGAAATGTCCCTAGCAGCAATGCGCGACAACGCAGGACCGATCAAACGATTTTGAATCGCGCAACCGACTGGCGCAACTCTTCAGCCATGTGGGAGAGCTCACGCACCTGCGTGGCCGTGCTGCGCGTACCCTCACCGGTCTGTTCTGTCACCGCAAAAATATGCTGGATGTTGTCGGCCACCACGTTGGCCTTTTCGGCTTCGCGCGAAGTGGCCAGGGAAATCTGCTCGATCAGCTCGGCTAGTCGGCGCGACACTCGGTCAATCTCGGTCAGTGCAGTACCAGCGTTGTCCGACAGCTGGGCTCCGGCCACCACACCCTGGGTTGAGCGCTCCATAGCGCCCACAGCGTCATGGGTATCGGTTTGAATCGCCTTCACCAACGCCGCAATCTGGCGTGTCGCATCGGCCGAGCGCTCAGCCAGGCGCTGCACCTCTTCGGCCACCACAGAGAAGCCGCGACCGGCTTCACCCGCAGACGCGGCCTGGATAGCTGCGTTCAGGGCCAGCACGTTGGTCTGTTCGGTAATGTCGGAAATCAGTTCAGTGATTTCGCCAATCTCCTGCGAGGACTCGCCCAGGCGCTTGATGCGCTTGGAAGTTTCCTGGATCTGGTCACGGATGGCATTCATACCGCCGATGGCGTTCTGCACCGCCTGCAGGCCCGTATCGGCGGCTTGCAGAGACTGGCGTGCCACAGTGGCGGATTCTTGCGCCTGGGTGGACACCTCATTGATGCGAGATGCCATTTCCAGAACCGACAGACCGGTTTCACGGATCTCGCGCAGCTGCTCGGTCGACGCCGCCAGCAGCTCGGTCGAGGTGCTGTCTACCTGGGATGTCGTATGGGCCACCTGGGTGGCCGTGTTCTGCACGCTGCCTACCAGCGCGCGCAGCTCTTCCACCGTGTAATTCACCGAGTCGGCGATAGCTCCGGTAATGTCTTCCGTCACGGTCGCCTGCTGCGTCAGATCGCCTTCCGCCACAGTTTGCAACTCATTCATCAAACGCAGAATCGCGGCCTGGTTGGCGTCGTTCAACCGCTTGGCTTCACGTTGGGACAGTTCCGCATCGATACGCTCGCGCTCGGCAAACGCTTGACGCTGGCGGCTTTCCTGCAGCTGCAGCTTCACCAGACCCGCAGCGCTGAGGAACGCCAGCAGAACCGACAGCAGCAGCAGGCCGATAACTACGGCTGGCAGACCGGTACGGTCCGAAAGCTTACCCTGCAGGGCTTCCAACTTGCGGCGCAAGGGCTCGCTGTCGGCACCGATGGAAACCTCGGCTTCACGGGCCGACACCAGCCCCTGCAAGTTCCCCAGAATCGACCCGGCCTGGGCTCGGGTTTCGTCATACAGCTTCAGCAAGGCATCCAACCGCTCACGGGTGGCCGAATCTTTGGCGGCGGCCAGGTGCAGCTCAGGGCTGCCGTCCTTCAGGCCCTGGGTAATTTCCTTGAACGAGTTCAAATCTTTGCCCAACAAGAAGACGGCCTCCGGGCTCACACCGTCCATGGTCTGGAATTCATTGGCCGACTTGCCGATACGTTGTGTCAGCATCACCAGCTGGCCAGTCGCCGAAATCTCAGCTGGGGAAGCGGCTTGCTGCAATTTGAAAGACGCAATGGTTTCAGCGATCTCCAACAGATCCGAAGATTGACGGTTAATGGTGCGCAAGGCGCTCCCCACCTGGGTCAAGATCTTTTGCTGCGCCATAACGGTAGCAGCATTTTTGGTTGCACGGTCTACGATGGGTTTGATTTCCGCCACGTCCGTCTGCAGCTCCGCATCCATAGCAGCAACATCGTCACCCCCGAATTGAAAGCTATGTGTTTCTTCTCCCAGCGAAGCAGAGCTTTCTGCCACGTCTGGAAAAGCCGACGCACTACCCACCAATGCCTGCGAAACAGCTTTTGCCAAGCGCTGAGACTGCATCAATGCCGTACCCACGTCGCCGAGCTGTTGGGCGACGTTATTGGAACGCCACACCGCATAACCGGCGGCCGACGCAAACACCGCCAAAGAGACTACCAGCACCAAAGCAAGAATGCGCTGGTGCACGCTGACTGCGCGCCGTCCCAGCAATGGCAAGGTCACACCCGTATCCTGCGGTTCCTGGAGGATGGTGCCGACAAACCGGCTCTCGCCGAAACTCGCTTGTGCAGTGTCGCGGGTTGAATTGGCAGCCGTACCCAACTCACCTTCGTGAGGTTGCGCTACCGTATCCAAATCCGAGAAATCCGAGTTTTGCGTAGGAGGCTGGGTTTGAGGATCTACAACGGACATAGCGCAGCTTTCTGGAAAAACCTAAGCACCAATGCTCAGAAAAGAAGGAAATTGGGACAATGCGAGCAGGTTCACCTCCTGCCAGGCCAGTCCCGACGCGTCGGTGTAGACGCGACCGAAATACACGGGTGCATCGGCTGGAGGTGCTTGCGACGCGGTAAACGACTCCGGCCCACGCAAGCCGGACAACTGACTGACCAGCAGGGCACAGTTCACATCCATGCCCGCATTCAAAGACAATAGGCTGCACTCGGACAAAGGCGTATCGGTGCGTGCGGAAGGCACCGCGTCTGCGAGAAATCGCGCAAAGTCCACCACGCCGAACAAGCCGCCGCGCAAATTAGCTACACCCAGAAACCATTGCTGGGTATAGGCCGCGGGCTGAACCGGAGTCCAAGGGAAGATTTCGCCGCACTGGGCCAGCGGGAACAGGAAGTGGCTGCCACCAACCTCTACCGCCAACCAGCGCACCGCAGTACCTTCGCTGCGTGCCGCCTGCAATCGGGACGCTAGTCGGGTTTGTAGCTCTCTCAGGGCTTCACGGTTCGCCATAGGTACTAGGGCTTATGCCAGGGCGCGTATCTTGGCCTTCAGCTCACTGGCATCGACCGGTTTGGTGATGTAGTCACGGGCGCCTTGGCGCAGACCCCAAACCCGATCGGTTTCCTGGTTCTTGCTGGTGCACATGATGATGGGCACATCGGCATATTCAGGAGTACGGCTGATGGTACGGGTCAGCTGGAAGCCGTTTTGTCCTGGCATCACCACATCCATCAGGATCAGATCTGGTTTTTGTTCCGCGAGACGTCGAAACGCGTCTTCGGCGTTTTCAGCGGTCCGCACCGACATGCCCATCTTCTGCAGCAAATCGGTCAGATACATCAACTCGGTTTTGGAATCGTCCACGATCAACACATGGTGGATAGCCATCAATCAGCTCCTTGCACTGCAATGCCAAACTGCTGTACCGCTTGCAGCAGTTGGTCTTTGGTAAACGGTTTGGTCAGGTAATCCTGCGAACCCACCATGCGGCCCCGCGCCTTGTCGAACACACCATCTTTGGAAGACAGCATGACCACAGGAATGGAGGCGAACTTCGGGTTGCGCTTGATAATCGCACAGGTCTGGTAACCGTCCAGCTTGGGCATCAAAATGTCGCAAAAAATCAGTTGCGGCACATGGTCGTTTATTTTGGAAAGTGCATCAAAGCCATCTTCCGCCAGCAGCACCTCGTGCCCGCCCTGTTTAAGGAATATCTCCGCACTGCGACGTATCGTATTGCTGTCGTCCACCACCAGCACCTTGAAGCTTGAGGCTGTCGTACTCACGTCATCACACTCCTGTGAGGAACTCGCAAAACGAATCGTCGCTGCGGGTCAAAGTTGAACCATTTCGAAATCTTCTTTACGCGCGCCGCACTCGGGGCAAGTCCAGTTCATGGGTACTTGTGCCCAGGGGGTTCCTGGTTCAATACCATGCTCCGGTGAGCCTGTGGCCTCATCGTAAATCCATCCACAAATCAAACACATCCAGGTAGTAGCTTCAGTCACAACTTAAAAGGCCTTCGAATAGAATGAAACGGATTGTATCTACGCATTATGATGGCCTTGCCAGTTTGCTCGCGCCCCACGTCAAATTAGGCTCCATGAACGCAACTTCCCCCCCTTCCCCCAGCACCGAACCTGCTGACGACGCCGAAGACGCAGTAGACGATCTCGCCGGCCCAGCCTGCGTGATGGTGTTCAACGCCAGCGACCCGACCGGTGCAGCCGGCTTGGCGGCTGACACCACGGCCATGGCCTCGGTGGGCGCCCATGCCCTACCCGTGGTGACCGGCGCTTACACCCGCGATACCGGCGAAATTTTTGACCACTTCTGCTTCGATGAGGAAGCCGTCACCGAACAGGCCCGCGCGGTACTGGAAGACATTGAGGTCCAGGTCTTCAAGATCGGCTTTGTCGGCAGCCCGGAAAATATCAGCGCGATCGCCGAGATCACCTCCGACTATGCCGAGGTGCCGGTCATCGCATACATGCCCAACCTGTCCTGGTGGGACGAAGACAAGATCGAGGAATACCTGGACGCCTTCCGCGAACTGCTGCTGCCCCAGACCACTGTGCTGGTGGGCAACCACAGCACGCTGCGCCGCTGGCTGCTGCCCGACTGGGACAGCGAACGCAACCCCAGCCCGCGCGACATAGCCAAGGCAGCCGGCGCCATGGGCGTGGCCTACACCCTGGTCACCGGCATGCCGCTGCCCGACCAGCACGTGGAAAACGTGCTGACCAGCCCGCAGTCCGTGGTGGCCAGCGAGAAGTTCGAACTGTTTGAAGCCGTGTTCACCGGTGCTGGCGAAACCCTGTCAGCCGCACTGGCAGCCCTGCTGGCCAGCGGCAGCGAACTACCCGAAGCCACCCATGAAGCCCTGAGCTACCTGGACCGCTGCCTGGACGGCGGCTTCCGCCCTGGCATGGGCCACATCCTGCCCGACCGCATGTTCTGGGCCCAGCCCGAAGAAGATGGGGGAGCAGGCGCTGACGGCCCCGAAATCGACGAAGACACCCTGCGCGCCATCGCTGCGCTGGACATGCCACCCAACGACACACGCCATTGACATTGAAGGCGCACCCCGTTTGGCTTGTGCGCCAGAGGAATTGAACATGAACCACAACGAACAACTGTTTGCCCGCGCCCAGAAGGTTATCCCTGGGGGCGTGAATTCTCCCGTGCGCGCCTTCAAGGCGGTGGGCGGCACGCCACGCTTTGTGCAGCGCGCCCAGGGCGCCTATTTCTGGGATGCAGACGGCCAACGCTACACCGACTACATCGGCTCCTGGGGCCCGATGATCCTGGGCCACGGCCATCCGGCGGTGGTCGAGGCGGTGCAAAAGGCCCTGCTGGAGGGTTTCTCCTTCGGCGCGCCGACCGAGCGCGAGGTCGAGCTGGCAGAGGAAATCCTGCAACTGGTGCCGTCCATGGAGATGCTGCGCCTGGTCAGCTCGGGCACGGAAGCGGCAATGAGCACCATCCGCCTGGCGCGCGGTGCCACGGGCCGCAACAAGATCATCAAGTTCGAAGGCTGCTACCACGGCCATGCGGATGCGCTACTGGTCAAGGCTGGCTCGGGCCTGGCCACCTTTGGCAGCGCCACCAGTGCCGGAGTGCCGCCCGAAGTGGTGCAGCACACCCTGGTGCTGGAATACAACAACATTGCCCAGATCGAAGAAGCCTTTGCCCTGCACGGTAAGGACATTGCCTGCCTGATGATTGAGCCGATCGCCGGCAATATGAACTTTGTGCGCGCCAGCGTGCCCTTCATGCAGCGCTGCCGCGAGCTGTGCACCCAATACGGCGCCCTGCTGGTGCTGGACGAAGTGATGACCGGCTTCCGCGTGGCCCTGGGCAGCGCGCAAAGCGTCTACGCCAAGCACATCCCCGGCTTTGCGCCCGACATGACGGTGCTGGGCAAGGTGATTGGCGGCGGCATGCCGCTGGCAGCGTTTGGCGGCTCGCGCGCGGTGATGGAACACCTGGCGCCGCTGGGCACGGTCTATCAGGCCGGCACGCTGTCGGGCAACCCGGTGGCCACGGCCTGCGGGCTGGCGACGCTGCGCGAAATCCGCAAACCCGGGTTTTACGAGGCCTTGGGGGCATCCACCCGCAGCCTGGTCAGCGGCCTGCAGGCAGCGGCCGATGCCGAGGGCGTGGCCTTCTGCGGCGACTCGGAAGGCGGCATGTTCGGCTTCTTCCTGCTGGAGCAACTGCCGCAGAACTACACCCAGGTGATGAAGACCAGCAGTCCGCGCTTTAACCAGCTGTTCCACGGCCTGCTGGACCGCGGCGTGTACATCGCACCGGCGCTGTACGAGGCCGGCTTCGTCAGCAGCGCACACACAGCAGACGACATCCAGGCCACCGTGGCAGCCGCACAGGCGGTTTTCAAGGAACTATCAAAAGCATAGCTACCAGCGCAGGTAAAACCTGCGCCAGAGCCACTTTTTATGCAAAAACCGTTTGCAAAAATTTGAAACTCTTGCGTAAAGCCTGAAACCCCGCAGGGGGGTCGCGCGTCATAGGTACATGATGAAAAAAGCTCTACTACTCGGCGCCCTGACTTTGGCCAGCGGCCTTTCCTTCGCCCAGGAAACCGGGCGGGTTCTCTCATCCACGCCCATCGTGCAGCAGTTCAGCGTGCCGCGCCAGGTGTGCAGCAACCAGCAGGTGGCGGTGGAGCCACAGCGATCCGGGGCAGGCGCACTGATGGGTGGCATTGCCGGCGGCGCGGTGGGCAATGCCATCGGCGGCGGCAGCGGCCGGGTGGCGGCGACCATGCTGGGCATTTTTGGCGGCGCCATCCTGGGTGACCGCATCGAAAGCCCCGGCCCGACGCAAATCCAGAACGTGCAGAGCTGCAACACCCAGACTTTTTATGAAAACCGTACCGTAGGCTACAACGTGGTCTACGAATACGCGGGCAGGCAGTACACCACCACTACAGCCACCGACCCCGGCGCCAGCATCGCGCTGCAGGTGTCGCCGGTGGGCCAAAGCGCCCCTCCCGTGCAAGCGCCAGTGCAAACCATCTCCAGCGATTACTACCAGGCCACACCAGCCTACGTCACCGCCCCGGTGGTCGTGACCCAGCCCTACTACCGGCCAGCCCCCATCGGCGTAGAGATGAATTTCGGCTACTCCAACGGCTACCGCCACTGGCGCTGAAAACCCACAACCCCACCCCTCTTAGGACCGCTACGCGGTCCTTTTTTTCGTCTGGACGCTATGTAATCAATAGCTGCTGGCGTAGATAAATACTGCGCCGCAGGCCAATTCAGTCAATCCCCTCTAAATTAATGATGATTGACATCTATTAAACATGACAACTACAATTTATTTTCTCAAACCCTGACCCAGGAACCCCATGCCCCGCGTATCCCGCGCCCAGACCGACAGCAACCGTGCCGCTATTGAAGAAACCTCTGCCCGCCTGTTCCGCGAGCAGGGCATCAAGAACGTCAGCGTGGCCGACCTGATGGCGGCAGTGGGCCTGACGCATGGCGGCTTCTACGGCCACTTCGCCTCCAAGGACGCACTCGCCGCCGTGGCCTGCACGCATGCGTTCACCCAGGCCCACGAACGCTGGACCGAGCGTGTCGCCAGCCAGCCCAGCCCCGACGCGGCCCTGCAGCACCTATTCCAAAGCTATCTACGCCCTGAAAGCCGCGACAACGCCGGCACCGGCTGCCCCTTGCCCGCCCTGGCCGCCGACGTGGCCCGCGAGCCGGCCGCAAAACCAGTGCGCGCCGCCTACCTGGCCGGTATGAACGACTTGCTATCAGTGCTGCTACCACTGCAAGGCACGGGCGACGCCGCCACCGACCGCAGCCAGGCCCTGGCCCAGCTGTCCACCCTGGTGGGGGCGCTGCTGCTGTCGCGCGCCACCCAGGGCGACGCCCTTTCAGACGAACTGCTGGCCGCCGCGCGCGCCCACCTGCAGCCTGCTAAGCCGCCCTCCCCGTCCACGCCCACCTGAGCCCAAGCCATGTTTGCACACACCCTCTCACCCTGGATGCAACGCCGGGGCATCCATTTCGCCTGGGCCATCCTGGCGATTGCCTTTCTGACGATGTTGAGCTCGGCGGCCTCGCTGGGCCTGCCCGGTGCCTTTTTGCAGCCGCTGGGCAAGGAGTTCGGCTGGACCGCCGATCAGATCTCGTCCGCGATGGCGCTGCGCTTCGTGCTGTTCGGGCTGATGGGGCCGTTCGCCGCCATCCTGATGGAGCGCTACGGCCTGCGCACCATCGTCTGCACCGCCATGCTGCTGGTGGCCACCGGCCTGCTACTGGCCACGCGCATGACGGCGCTGTGGCAGTTGGTACTGCTGTGGGGCGTGGTGCTGGGCGTGGGCTCGGGGCTGACGGCCCTGGTGCTGGGCGCGGTGGTGGCCACCCGCTGGTTCGAGCAGCGGCGTGGCCTGGCGTTGGGCCTGCTGACGGCCAGCTCGGCCACCGGGCAGCTGGTATTTCTGCCGCTGGCCACCTGGCTGATAGACCGCTACGGCTGGCGTATGGCGGTGCTGCCGGCCGTTACAAGCTGCCTACTGGTGGCCGGGCTGGCGTTCTGCTTTCTGCGCAACCGGCCGCAAGACCTGGGGCTGCGCGCCTACGGCGCCAACCCCCATGTGCCGGACACGCCCCCCGCCGCCACGCGCATGGGGCTAGCCGAGCCCATCAAGCTGCTGGGCAGCGTGTCGCGCAGCGGCATCTTCTGGGTGCTGTTTGGCACCTTCTTCGTCTGCGGGCTGAGCACCAGCGGGCTGATTCAGACGCACTTCATCTCGCTGTGCGGCGACTACGGGCTGGCAGCGTTGCCGGCGGCATCCGTGCTGGCGATGATTGGCGCCTTTGACTTTGTCGGCACCATCCTGTCGGGCTGGCTGTCAGACCGCTATGACAACCGCAAACTGCTGTTCTGGTACTACGGCCTGCGCGGGCTATCGCTGTTCTGGCTGCCGCACTCGGAGTTCACGCTGTACGGCCTGTCGCTGTTTGCCATGTTCTACGGCCTGGACTGGGTGGCGACGGTGCCGCCCACCGTGAAGCTGGTGACGGCGCATTTCTCCAAGGAGCGCGCCGGCATGGTGTTTGGCTGGGTGTTTGCTGGCCACCAGATCGGCAGCGCGGTGGCGGCCTATGGCGCCGGGTTGACGCGTACCGTGATGTTCTCGTACAGCCCCGCGCTGTATGCGGCGGGCGCGGCCTGCCTGGTGGCGGCCACCGCCATCATCCTGTCGCGGGCGCCGGGAAAGCCCTTGTTGCAACCTCTGCGCGCCTGATGCTATTTAATTAATAGCTGCACGCGCAGATGAATACTGCGCTGGAGGCCTATTTCGCTCAAGCCACCTGATGCATCTGCAAGAGCTCGGAATGGGCGATCCAATCGCCGGCCTGGGCCTTGAAGGCCTCGATATGCGGACCGGTGATGTGGTTTTGCCAGGCGGCGCGGTCCCGCCAGCGCTCAAAGAACACCACCTTGCCGGGCTGGCTGTCGTCTTCATGCAGCTCGTACACGATGCAGCCGGACTGCTTGCGCGCCTCCAATACCAGCGCGGCCTGCGCGGCGACCAGGGCCGCCTCATAACCCGGTTTGGCCTGGGCCAGGGCAACGACGACGAAATCAGACATGCGGTGGGTACTCCAAAACGGTGAAATCAGGGTGCGGGTGGCTGGGCCAAAACCCAGCGCGCCAGCACTTGCGCATCGGCTTCCGACACCTGGGTTTGCGGCGGCATGATGATGCGGCCCCAACTGCCGACGCTGCCACGGCGTATCTTGGAGGCCAACCGGGCTGCTGCCTCGGCATCGCCCTGGTAGCGCGCCGCCACCTGGCCAAAGCTCGGCCCGACTTGCTTGTGCACCAGGCCGTGGCAGGACATGCAGCCGGACTGCTGGGCCAGCTCTTGCGGCGAGATGGCTGCCACCGCCCAGCCGCTGGCGCACAGCAGCACAGCAGCAAGGGAGGTGATCTTGGACATGGTCTTAGTGACGGAAGTGGCGCACGCCACTGAACACCATGGCCACACCGCGCTCGTTGGCGGCGGCAATGACTTCGTCGTCACGCATAGAGCCACCGGGCTGGATCACGCAGGTCGCGCCGGCGTCTACCACCACGTCCAGCCCGTCACGGAACGGGAAGAAGGCATCGCTGGCCACGGCCGTACCGGCCAGGCTCAGATTCGCGTGGCCGGCCTTGATGCTGGCGATGCGGGCCGAGTCCAGGCGGCTCATTTGGCCGGCGCCCACCCCCATGGTCATGCCGTCCTTGCAGAAGACGATGGCGTTGCTCTTGACGAACTTGGCCACCTTCCAGGCGAACAGCAGGTCTTGCAGTTGCTGTTGCGTGGGCTGCACGGTGGTGACGACCTTCAGGTCGGCCAGCACCAGCTCGTGGTTGTCGGCGGTTTGCATCAGCAGGCCGGAGCCGATGCGCTTGATGTCCATGGCGTTCTGGCCTTTTTCCCAGGCAGTTGCACCGCCAGCGGGCAAGGCGATTTCCAGGATACGGACGTTGACCTTGGACTTGAACACTTCCAGCGCTTCGGCGGTGTAGCCAGGGGCCATCAGCACTTCAACGAACTGCTTCGAAATTTGTAGCGCAGCGTCCTTATCCAAAGTGCGGTTGAGGGCAATAATGCCGCCAAAAGCCGAGGTGGGGTCGGTCTGGAAGGCCTTGCTATAGGCTTCCAGCCCGTTCGCGCCCACGGCCACGCCGCAGGGGTTGGCGTGCTTGACGATCACGCAGGCCGGCACGTCAAAGCTCTTCACGCATTCCCAGGCCGCGTCAGCATCGGCGATGTTGTTGTAGCTCAGCTCTTTGCCTTGCAGCTGCTTGGCGGTCACCAGGGAGCCAGGGGCGGGGTACAGATCGCGGTAGAAAGCGGCTTGCTGGTGTGGGTTCTCGCCGTAGCGCAGGTCTTGCAGCTTCACGAAGCGGCCATTGGTTTGCGCAGGAAACTGGGCGTGGCTACCGTCTTCATTAATAGCGGACAGGTAGGCGCTGATGGCGCCGTCGTACTGGCTGATGCGGTTGAACGCGGCCACCGACAGGGCGAACTTGGTCTTTTGGCTGACGCTGCCAGTGGCTTGCAGCTCGGCGACCACGCCGTCGTACTGGCTGGCGTCGGTCAACACGGCCACGTCTTTCCAGTTCTTGGCGGCCGAGCGCACCATGGCCGGCCCGCCAATGTCGATG
>JAPLPK010000222.1 GCA_026400275.1 Burkholderiales bacterium | reverse complement strand
GGATTCTGATCTACAGTATTTTGAATAAAAAGAGCTTCTGGCGCAGGTAGTGCCTGCGCTAGAAGCTCTTTTTTTGATAGCAAATCAGTCGGCGTTCAGATCACGTAAAAAAGCGTCAAATACGTCCAGTAAGCGCTGTACATCCGCTTGCGTGGTGGCCGGCGACACCAGCAGCATATTGTGGAACGGCGTCAGCAGCACGCCCCGATTCAGCATGTACAGGTGCAGCAGGGCCTCCAGTGCGGGCTGGCTGGCTTGCAGCACCTCCTGTGCGTTGCGTGGCGCCGTGCTGCCGTATTGGAGTTCCATGCGAGCACCCAGTTGCGTCACGCACCAGTCGAGCTTGTGTGCCTGTATGCGTTCGCGTAGCCCCTGGGCCAGGCGGTCGGCCAGCGCCAGCATGTGGGCGTAGTTGCCAGGCGTGTGCAAGCGGGTGAGGGCGGCCTGCAATGCGGCCAAGGTCAGCGCGTTGCCGGCCAGCGTCGTGCCTATGCCACTATGGCCTTCGGGCGCGGCCTGCTTGGCCTGTCGCATGCGCTCGGCCAGTGCGTCGGTAAAACCATATACAGCGCACGGCAGACCACCGGCCACCGCCTTGCCCATGATGAGCAGGTCGGGGGCCAGGCCGTGCACGCGGGCGTAGCCGCCGCAGCCGGTGGACAGGGTATGGGTTTCGTCCAGCGCCAACAGCGTGCCATAGCGCTGGCACAGGGCCTGGGCGGCAGGCCAGAAGCCTGGCTCTGGCAGCACCAAGCCGCAATTGGTCAGCGCCGGCTCGGCCAGCAGGCAAGCTACCTGCCCGTCGGACAAGGCAGCTTCCAGCGCGGCCAGATCGTTGAACGGCACGATGCGGGTAAAGGCCGCATGGTTGTGCACCTGGCCCAGCACCGACGGCCGGGCGACCACCTGGCCGTCTTGCAGGTCCGCCAGGGTGTCGTCCACCGCGCCGTGGTAGCAGCCCTCAAACACCAGCAGTTGCGGCCGCTGGGTGACTGCACGGGCCCAGCGCAGCACAAAGCGGTTGGCATCGCTGGCGGTCAGGGCCATCTGCCATTGCGGCAGGCCAAAGGTGGCGGCCAGCAGGCGGCCGACTTCGGCTGTGCGGGTGGACGGCAGCATGCAGGTCAGGCCCTGTGTGGCCTGTTGGACAATGGCCTGGGCTACGGGCGTCGGACTGTGGCCAAACATGGCACCGGTATCACCCAGGCAAAAGTCGCTGTAGGCAAGACCGTCCGCACATATCAAGTGCGCGCCCTGGGCTGACTGCATGAACAGGCAGGCCGGGCTGGGCCAGTCGCGCATCCAGTGCAAGGGCACGCCGTATAAAAAGTGCTGTGTGGCGTCCCGTCCCAGCGCCAGCGAACGCGGATGAAGGTCCAAGAAGCGCTGGCGTTCCGACGCAAACAGGGAAGGGGCGGCGAGAGAGGGGGCAGGCTGGTTGGCGGTCATGGTCTGGCATTTTCGCCGTTGGCCCAAAGAATGCATACTCGATACGCTTTGTTTCAACTTGAACTATCTTTTACTGGAAAAGCCCATGTCTTTGCGATCCTCTGTTCGATACACCCGTGGCTTGTACTTAGCCGTGTTGGGCGCTTGCGTGGCGCTGCTTCACGGCTGTGACAGCCCGCCGTCGACCATCAAAATTGGTGTAGCTCAGCCCTTGACCGGTAATTTGGCGCCGCTGGGACAGGACATGCTCAATGGGGTCACGTTGGCGGTGGAGGAGCTCAACAAGCAGGGGTTCAAGGTCAACGGCAAGCCCGTGACCTTGGAGGTGGTCGCTGTGGATGACCGCGCGGATGCCAAGACAGGCGTGGAGGTGGCCCATCAACTGGTGGATGCGGGCGTAGTGGCCGTCATTGGCGATTTGAACTCCGGCGTCAGCATCGCGGCGGCGCCCGTCTATGCCGAAAAGAGCATCGCGCAGCTGGCTATTTCCACCAACCCCAAATTTACCCAGCTGGGCCTCAACACCACCTTCAGGCTGGTCGCCAATGACACGCTGCAGGCCAAAGCCATTGGTAGCTTTGCTGCATCACAAATCAAGGGCAGCAAATACGCGCTGCTGGACGATGGCACGCCTTATGGAAAGGGGCTGGCTGCTGGCGCCGGAGCACAGCTCAAGGCGGCTCAAAAGAACATCGTTTTGGTGCAGTCGTTTGACGATAGAACGACGGCGTTCGACGAGTTGGCCCAAAAGATGAAGGCCGGGGGCGTGGAAGTGATCGTTTCCACGCTGAACGACTTCCAGGTGCTGGCCTTATTTGAGGCACTGAAGAAAGTGGACCACACCGATGTGACCCTGCTCGGTGGCGACACCATCAAGACGACGTTGATGCGCAAGGGTGTCTCTGCTGGGCAGCGCGTATTCGCCACATCGCCAAGTTTGGATGTGGGGGAGTTTCCGGCCGGTCAGGCCTTTCTGGAAAAATACCGCGCCAAGTTCAAGATCGACCCCGCTTATGCAGGGCATTACAGCTACGACGCCACCTATGTGCTAGCTGCAGCCATGGGTCGCACGCCTTCGGCCAAGCCTGCGGCCATCGTGGAGGCGCTGCGCAAGCTGGATGGCTACGCGCCTGTGACCGGCTCCATGAAGTGGGATGCCAAGGGTGAACAACGCTATGGCGTGATTGGTGTTTACCGCGTGCGTGAAGGAGCATGGGAATCCCAGGTGCGCTCCGACGTCTGGTAGGCACGCGGCTTCCGGGCGGGTTGCGGAGCT
This sequence comes from Burkholderiales bacterium, assembly GCA_026400275.1. Taxonomy (GTDB): domain Bacteria; phylum Pseudomonadota; class Gammaproteobacteria; order Burkholderiales; family Burkholderiaceae_C; genus Rhodoferax_B. The sequence goes on along the minus strand of JAPLPK010000222.1, from coordinate 20,290 downwards.
TTACAAGCGCTATATCTTGTGCTGGGTTTTCCCTCAAAAAGGTGGAAGACGTGGGTGACGTAGCCCCTGCGCGCGCCTATCGTTCAGGGGTCGCCCAATTGGGTGAATGCTGTAACGCTTGACCCGCTGTTGCGCTCCCGTAGCTGCAGCCGGTCAGGCTGCAGATCTACTTGAGGAAAGCCCATGATGAACTGTCGCAATGCCCGCTTTAGCCTTGTCTGCACCAGCCTGCCCAAGGCCTGCGGCCGGCCTGTGTTCGTGCGGGGTGCAATGTTATGAATGATGTGGTCCTGGTGCTGGCCCATGCGGCCGATACGGGTGCCGCGTCGGTTGCGGCATCCCTGCATTCCATGCTGCGCGAAGATTGCGCATGCGCTTCTGTGGAGGTCTGGACCGTGCGGCCCGCCATGCTCAGCCAGGCCATGTGGTCACACCATGTAGACGACCACGGCCGCGCTGAAACGCAGCTCACACTGCCCGGCCGGCCCGCGTTGCTCAGCAGCCAGGTGCGCGCTGTTTTCAACCGTATCCAGCACCTGCCCATGCCCAGCTTTTTGCACGGCAGCGCCCAGGACCGCGACTACGCGGCGGCCGAGTTCCATGCCTTGATGCAAAGCTGGTTGGCGTCCTTGGGTGACCGTGTGTTGCATTCACTGCGCAACCAGCCCTTGTTGTCGCCGCAGCTGCCCATGCTGCGCTGGGCCCAAGCCGCAGTCCAGTGTGGGCTACCCGTGGCGCCGCGCGACGCCGGCGTGCCTGCACTGGAATGGGATGCCACCGTGCTGGTGGCGGGTACGCAGACTACCGGCGTGCTGGCGGGCCGCTTTGGCCGGCCCTGCGTGGCTGCGAGCCAGGCCCTGGGGTTCTCTGTGCTGGAGTTCCGCTTTGTGCGCAGAAACCAGGTGTTCGCGCTGGTCGGCGTCAGCCCGTACCCGGCCCTGACTGACCTGGAAGACATAGACGCCGTGGCTGCCTGTATCTGCGATCTGGTGCACAGCCAGGCCGCTGACGAACTGGAGCGCGACGGCGTCGCATGATTCTCGTCTACGGCCAGGCGGACGACCCACCCATCAGCTGCCTGGTGCAGGCCTTACAGGCCGTAGACGCAGCCTATTTGCATCTGGACACGGCCGCGCTGGACCAGGCTTGGCTGGACATCTCGGTCGGCCCGCCAGGCGTATCGGGCGAACTGGTGGTGGCCAGGCAGGCACTGCCCCTGCAAGACATCCGTGCTGTTTTCACGCGCCCATCGCCACCCTTGCTACTGGATGGCGCCCCAGTGGCCAATGTGCATGCGCAAACCCTGCACCAGCAGCTGCTGGACTGGTTTGATATTGCCCCGGTACGGGTGGTCAGCCGACCCACTGCCGTACAAGCCAATGCTTCCAAACCACTGCAGACCCAGCGCATGGGCGAGGCGGGCTTTCTGGTGCCGGCCACCCTGGTCAGCTCCGACCCCGAGGCGGTGCGCAGCTTTCGCAACCAGCATGGCCGCGTGACGTTCAGCTCAATCAGCGACGCGGACGTGGGCGTGACTGAGCTGGACGACGCTGGCCTGTTGCGCATGCACCGCCTGGCGCAACTGCCCACCCAGTTCCAGGCCTATGTGTCCGGGGTGGATATCTGCGTTCATGTGGTGGGCGAGCAGGTGTTTGCCGCCGAGGCCTACAGCGACATGGGTTGGAGCGCCACCAGCCTGCCAGCTGCCGTAGCCGCCCAGTGCGTGTGCCTGTTGCAGGCCATGGACCTACCGTTGGCCAGCATAGACCTGCGTTTGCGCCCGGATGGCACCTATGTCTGCTTTGAGGTCCACCCCATGCCCGCCTATAGCGTGTTCGAGGCGCAAAGCGGCCTGCCCCTAGCGGCCGCGCTGGCCGATTTTCTACATGCGGCCTGATACCCGGCTGACGCAGGTAAATGCTACGCAGGGTGCTATCAAAAATATAGTTTTCGCATAGTTTTCTGGGTTGGCCGATGGCGCCTAGACCTGGATGCACCGCATGTGTGCGCGGGCACCATCTGAGTGCCGGTATACGCCCCGATGGGCGTTTTGCCGATGTGAAGTTTTGGCTTGTGCCCGCGTGTGTACAGAGGTGGACGTACTGCGATGCGCAGCAGATATTTCGTTGGCATCGAACTTGCGTGCTTGGTAGGCGCGGGGCGGCCACTCTGGATCGCTTCTTCAAATGACAGCTAGGGTTCCGGCTGCTTGACCATCAAGCGGTGTCTGGTCCGAGAGCAGTCGGCCAGCAGCGGCCCATACCGCTGCAGGCTCCACGGCGGGACAAAAGCCCGGGAGGTTCACTTCGTTGTCGAGGTGGTCTCCCGCATTTGTTCTTCAACCTGGAGCTGTTATGTCTTTCCATTTTTCTCCGATTTCTCTTGCGTTCAAACGTTGTGCCGTCAGCGTCTGTATGGTGCTGGTCGGCCTGGGTGCGGTCAGCCTGCCCCGGCCGGCTGCCGCCGAGGTGAAGGTTGGCCTGTCTGACTGGCCGGGCTGGGTCGCCTGGTACGTTGCCGAGCAAAAAGGTTTCTTCAAGAAGCACGGTGCCGACGTCAAATTGGTCTGGTTCGCCAACTACACCGACTCCATCGGCGCGCTCTCGTCCGGGCAGCTGGATGCCAACTCCCAAACCTGGTCCGACACCCTGGGCCCGCTGGCCAAAGGCCTGCCACTGAAGGCCATTCTGGTGAACGACAACTCGGCCGGCAACGATGCGTTGATGGTCGGCCCGAAGATCACATCCTTCGCCCAGCTCAAGGGCAAGAAGGTGGCGCTGGAGCAGTACAGCATCTCGCACTTCGTGCTGGCTACGGCACTTGCCAAGAACGGCATGAAGCTGGCTGACGTGAAGATCGTCAACCTCTCTGCCGGTGACGCTGCTGCCGCTTTCATCAGCGGCAAGGTCGATGCCGCCGTGCTGTGGAACCCCTGGGTGCACCAGATCGAGAGCAGCGGCAAAGGTAAGTCGCTGTTCACCTCCAAGGACATGCCCGGCCTGGTGCCCGACCTGCTGGTGGCGCAAGACAAGGCCATCCAGACCAAGCGCAAGGAGCTGGTCGGCATGATCAAGGCCTGGTTCGATACCGAGAAGTTCATCCGCGAACAGCCCGCCGAAGCCGCCAAGATCATGTCCAAGGTGGTCAGCATGTCGCCCGAGGAATACGCCGTGTTCCTGCCCGGCACCAAGTTCTTTGATGCCGCCGCCAACACCCAGGCGTTTGACGCCAAGAACGCCTTGTCGCTGTCTAACACTGCACCGACTATTGCCGCCTTTTTGACGCAGTACAAGCTGATCGACGGTAAGCCAGACGCTGCCAAGGGCATAGACGGCACGCTGGTCCAAGACGCGCTGAAGTAAGGCCCACGCCATGTGGTCAAGTCTTTGGTCTATCAGACTTGCGATCTCGCGTCGCAGTTACGGTTTGCTCGCGCTTGTCGGCCTGGTGGTTCCGCTGCTGGGCTGGGCGCTGCTGAGTGCGTTTGCCGGCGTCAGCCCGGTGTTTCTGCCCGGTCCGCAAAAGGTGGTGGCGCGCATCATCACCTGGGCCATGGAAGACGACCTGCTGGGTGACGCCGCCATCAGCACCTTGCGTGTGGTCACCGGCTGGGCGCTGTCGGCGCTGCTGGCATTACCGCTGGGCCTGCTGATTGGCAGCTGGCGCGCAGTGCAGGCGCTGCTGGAGCCACTGACCGACTTCATCCGCTACATGCCGGCCGTGGCCTTCATTCCGCTGGTGATGCTGTGGGTGGGCATAGACGAGGGCGCCAAGGTAGCCATCATCTTTATCGGCACCTTCTTCCAGATGGTGCTGATGGTGGCCGAGGACGTGCGCCGTGTGCCCATGGCGCAGATCGAGGCCGCGCAAACCATGGGTGCGACCCGGCGCGAGGTGCTGGAGAAGGTGATCCTGCCGTCGGCCAAACCGGCGCTGCTGGACACCTTGCGCATCACCATGGGCTGGGCTTGGACCTATCTGGTCGTCGCCGAGCTGGTGGCCGCCAACTCGGGCCTGGGCTTTGCGATTCTGAAGGCCCAGCGCTTTTTGCAGACCGACAAGATATTTGCCGGCATCTTGCTGATCGGCTGCATCGGCCTGGCCATCGACCAGCTGTTCCGCCTGCTGCACCGCAAGGCATTCCCCTGGCTCCACACACGCTAAGCAGCTATGAAAATCGAATGCAAAAACGTCTGGAAGTATTTCGGCACCAACTCCCAGAAGGTCACGGCGTTGAACGACGTGAACCTGGGCATCGCCGACAACGAGTTTGTCACCCTGGTCGGTGCCTCCGGCTGCGGTAAGTCCACATTGCTGCGGACTCTGGCCGGGCTGGAAACGCATAGCAAGGGTGACGTGCTGGTGGACGGCAAGGCCATTACCGGCCCAGGGCAGGACCGTGCCATGGTGTTTCAGCATTACAGCCTCTACCCCTGGCTGCGCGTGTCGGAAAACATCCGCTTCTGCCGGCAGTTGAGTGCCCAGACCCGCAACCGCAGCAGCGCCGATGTAGAGGCCGCTTCGGGCCGCGCCGACGCACTGCTGCAGCTGATGGGTTTGACGGCCTCGGCCAACGCTTATCCAAACCAGCTCTCGGGCGGCATGCAGCAGCGCGTGGCGATTGCCCGCGCCCTCATGGGCAAGCCGCAGATCCTGCTGATGGACGAGCCCTTTGGCGCGCTAGACGCGCAAACCCGCGAGGTGATGCACGACCTGATCCTGCACGTGCACCGCCTGGAGCGCACCACCATCGTCTTCGTGACCCACGACGTGGAAGAGGCCATCTACCTCGGCCACCGCGTGGTGCTGATGGCGCCGCGCCCCGGCCGTATCGACTCGATCTATGACGTGCCCCTGCCTGCCAAGCGCGAACAGGACATGAAGCTGGCCCCCGAGTTTCTGCGCCTGAAACGCCAACTGCTGGACCGCATCCGCGAAACCTCTGGCATGAAAACCGATTTAGACCAATTGCAACGGCTGACCCAAGCAGCCGATGAAAGGACATCCGCATGAATCCCATCCCCGCCAACAAACTGCTGTGGGAGGAACACCTCCCCGGCGGCAACCACTGGTCTGGCCGGCTGCGCCGTGGCACCGCCTTGCGTTTGACCGACCTGCAGGGCGGCGCCAATGTGTCAGCGTTGTTCTATAACGCCGAGCAGCCGCTGGAACGCTACAACATGCCCGACACCCTGAAGTCGCAGCACACCGCCTTCTTGACCGCAGGTTATGTCTGCCAGTCCGACATGGGCCGCGTGCTGTGCTCCATCACGGCAGACAGCCTGGGCTGGCACGATACCTGGTGCGGCGTCAGCGACGCGGCCATGGTGCTCGCCCAGTACGGCGAAAAGCGCTACCAGCAGCACCGAAACGCCATGCACCGCAATGGCCGCGACAACCTGCTGATCGAGCTGGCCAAGTGGGGTCTGGGCGCGCGCGACCTGGTGCCCAGCGTCAACTTCTTCAGCAAAGTGGTGCCCGATGCCGATGGCGCGCTGAGCCATGTGCCCGGCCACAGCGTGGCCGGCAGTTACGTCGATCTGCGCTTCGAGATGGACACGCTGGTGGTCCTGAGCAGCGCGCCGCATCCGCTGGATGCCAATCCGACGTACGCGCCCGCCGATGTGCAGCTCAGTGCCTTCCGCGCCGACCCGGTCGCTGCCGACGACGCCTGCCGCACCCAGTGCGCGCAGAACGGCCGCGCCTTCACCAATACCGAACGCTATTGCGGAGTCGCAGCATGAGCAAGCTACTTGAAAGCCAACTGAATCCGTCCGATGCGGTGCTCGACCAGACCTGCCTGGCCGGCGACCCGTGGATGGCCACCGTGCGCGCGGGCCAGACCTTCCGCATCCTCGACCTGGAAGGCAACCAGGCGGTGGACACCTTGTTCTACAGCGCCGCCAACGCCGAGGAGCGCTACAGCGCGGCCGACACCATCGCCCGCAACGGCCAGCTGTATCTGGGCCTGGGGTCAAAGCTCTATTCCAGCGAAGGCCGGGTCATGCTGACCATCACCGCAGACACCTGCGGCCGCCACGACACCCTGGGCGGCGCCTGCTCCAGCGAGAGCAACACGGTCCGCTACGCGCTGGACAAGCGCCCCATGCACAGCTGCCGCGACAGCTTCATGCATGCCATCTGCAGCTGCCGTGAAGCGGGCGTGCTGGGTTTGGGCAAGCGCGACATCGCACCCAACATCAACTTCTTCATGAACGTGCCGGTCACGCCCGAAGGCCGCCTGAGTTTCGAAGACGGCATCTCCGGCGCAGGCAAGTACGTGGAACTGAAGGCCGAGATGGATGTGGTGGTACTGATCTCCAACTGCCCGCAGCTCAACAACCCCTGCAATGGCTACAACCCCACGCCTATCCGGCTGCTCATATGGGATTGATTTGCTATTGAATTCGTAGCTGCTTGCGCAGGTACTACCTACGCCAGAGGCCGATTTTCTTTAAATGATCTTGCCGCTGCACCCCTAAACACCGTTCGCCCTGAGCTTGTCGAAGGGCTTCGACGGGCTCAGCCCGAACGGAGGGAAGAGCTGGCAGCCACTCCAACAGACACGGGACGACTCGTGCCTTTGCACCATCCGGCGGGACGACCCGCCCCATGAGGGACCACCCCATGTTCGATACCGTATTGATCGCCAACCGTGGCGCCATCGCCTGCCGCGTGATCCGCAGCCTCAAAGCCTTGGGCCTGCGCTCGGTGGCCGTGTATTCCGAGGCCGATGCCGACTCGCTGCATGTGGCCATGGCCGATGCCAGCGTCTGCATTGGCCCGGCACCCGCAGCGCAGAGCTACCTGGACCCGCGGCGCATCCTGGACGCAGCGCGGGCTACCGGCGCCGGCGCCATCCACCCCGGCTACGGCTTTTTGTCGGAGAACCCGGACTTCGCCCAGGCCTGTGAAGACGCTGGCATCGCCTTCATTGGCCCCACGCCCGCGCAGATGCGCGCCTTCGGCCTGAAGCACACGGCCCGCGCGCTGGCCGAGGCCCAGGGCGTGCCCTTGCTGCCCGGCAGCGGTTTGCTGAATGACCTGGCGCAGGCGCAGACCGAGGCCGCGCGTATTGGCTACCCGGTGATGTTGAAAAGCACGGCCGGCGGCGGCGGCATCGGCATGCGGCTGATCCGCAGCGATGCCGAAATGGGCCCAGCCTTTGAAGCCGTCCAGCGCCTGGCGCAGGCCAATTTCAAGGACGCGGGTTTGTTCCTGGAAAAGTTTGTCGAACGCGCTCGCCACATCGAGGTGCAGCTGTTCGGCGATGGCAAAGGCCAGGTGGTGGCGCTGGGCGAGCGCGACTGCTCGGCCCAGCGCCGCAACCAAAAGGTGATCGAAGAAACTCCGGCACCCGGCCTGTCGGACGCCACCCGCGCCGCCTTGCAGCAAACCGCCGTGCGCCTGGCCGAGGCCGTGAATTACCGCAGTGCCGGCACGGTGGAATACGTGCTGGACGCCGACACCGGCGCCTTCTACTTTCTGGAGGTCAACACCCGCCTGCAGGTGGAGCACGGCGTGACCGAGCAGGTGACCGGCGTGGACCTGGTGGCCTGGATGCTGAAGCTGGCGCGGGGCGACAACTTCGCGCTGACCGTGCCCGCACCCACTGGTGCATCGATCCAGGTGCGGCTCTATGCCGAAGACCCGGCGCGCAACTTCCAGCCCTGTGCGGGGGGCTTGACCGAGGTGGTCTTCCCAACTGACGCACGCATCGAAACCTGGGTCGCCACCGGCAGCGAAGTGCCGCCGAACTACGACCCGATGATCGCCAAGCTGATCGTCACCGGTAGCGACCGTGCCGACGCGGTGGCCAAGCTGCAGGCTGCGCTGGCCTCCACCCGGCTTGCGGGCATAGAAACCAATCTGCGCTACCTGCGCACCGTTGCCGCCGACCCGGTGTTTGTGGATGGCTTAATGGTCACCCGCAGCCTGGCCGACCTGCACTACCAGCCGCAGGCGCTGGAGGTGCTGGACGCCGGCGTGCAGACCACCGTGCAAGACCACCCAGGCCGCGTAGGCTATTGGGCCGTGGGCGTGCCGCCGAGCGGCCCTATGGACGACCTGGCCATGCGCCTGGCAAACCGGCTGGTCGGCAACGCGCCGGATGCGGCGGCGCTCGAATGCACGCTCAGCGGCCCCAGCCTGCGTTTCCATGCCGATACGGTTATTGCCGTTTGCGGTGCAGCGATGGCCGTGAGCGTTGACGGCGCGCCCCTGGCGCTGTGGCAGTCGCACACGCTGAAGGCTGGCAGCGTGCTCAAGCTCGGCGCGGTGCAGGGCGCTGGCGCACGCACCTACCTGGCACTGCGTGGCGGGCTGGATGTGCCGCTTTACCTGGGCAGCCGCTCCACCTTCACGCTGGGCCAGTTCGGCGGCCATGCGGGCCGCACCCTGCGGGTGGGTGACATGCTGCACATCGGCGCAGATGCGGTCGCTGCACCGCTGGCGGTATTGCCCGCTGATGTCGTGCCGGTGTATCAAAGCCACTGGGACATCGTCGTGCTATACGGCCCGCACGGCGCGCCGGATTTCTTCACCGATGGCGATGTGCAGATGTTCTTCGGCACCGACTGGCAGGTGCACTACAACTCCAGCCGCACGGGCGTGCGCCTGATCGGCCCCAAACCCGAGTGGGCGCGGCGCGACGGCGGCGAGGCCGGGCTGCACCCGTCCAACATCCACGACAACGCGTATGCGATTGGCGCCATCGACTTCACCGGTGACATGCCGGTGATCCTCGGCCCCGATGGCCCCAGCCTGGGCGGCTTTGTCTGCCCGGCTGTGGTGCTGGCCAGCGAGCGCTGGAAGATGGGCCAGCTGCGCCCCGGCGACAGCGTGCGCTTCCGGTGTGTGACGGCCGACGAGGCCCTGGCCCTGCACGCCGCGCAAGAGCGCCGCATTGCCGACCTGGCCTGGGTACCGCCCGCGATTCCGCTACGGACCGAGGCCGTGGGCTCACCCATCCTGGCCGACCGCGCGGCCCAGGGCGACCGGCCCGCGCTGGTGCTGCGCCAGGCGGGTGACCGCTATGTGCTGGTGGAGCTGGGCGACGCGGTGCTGGACATCGCGCTGCGCATGCGCGTGCACGCCTTGATGCAAGCGCTGCAGGCGCAGGGCCTGCCGGGCATCGTGGACCTGACGCCGGGCATCCGCTCGCTTCAAATACATTTTGAGCCGCTGGCGCTTGATTTACCTGCGCTGATAGCTGCGATTTTTGTAGCGGACGACGCGCTGGGCAATACCGCCGACATCGTGGTTCCCTCACGCACCGTGTACCTGCCGCTGTCCTGGGACGACAGTGCCACCCGCTTGGCGATTGAAAAGTACATGCAATCGGTGCGGCCCGACGCGCCCTGGTGCCCTAGCAATATCGAGTTCATCCGCCGCATCAACGGGCTGCACAGCATCGAGGAAGTGCAGCGCATCGTGTTCGAGGCCCGCTACCTGGTGATGGGCCTGGGCGACGTGTACCTGGGCGCGCCCGTGGCCACGCCGCTGGACCCACGGCACCGCCTGGTCACTACCAAGTACAACCCCGCCCGCACCTGGACGCCGGAGAACGCGGTTGGCATTGGCGGCGCCTATATGTGCGTCTACGGCATGGAAGGCCCCGGCGGCTACCAGTTTGTGGGCCGCACGCTGCAGATGTGGAACCGCTGGCGCGATGCGAGCAGTGGTGCGCTGGCGTTTGAGGCCGGCAAACCCTGGCTGCTACGCTTCTTCGACCAGATACGCTTCTACCCGGTGGGCGAAGAGGAGCTGCTGCAGATCCGCCGCGACTTCCCCGCTGGCCGCTACCCGCTGCGGGTGGAGGAGGGCACCTTCAGCCTGCACGACTACCGCCGTTTCCTGGCCGACAACGCCAACGACATCGCCGCCTTCCGTTCCTTGCAAGGCCAGGCATTTGAAGAAGAGCGCGAGCGCTGGCGCCTGGCCGGCCAAGCCGAATACGTGGGCGAACCGGAGGCGTTGGACGCCGCAGTGTCGCAAGACGACTTGCCCGCCGGCGCACGCAGTGTCGCCAGTGCCGTGCCCGGCAGCGTGTGGAAGCTGCTGGTGGCCGAAGGGGACGCGGTGGTCGAGGGCCAGCCGCTGCTGGTCATCGAGTCGATGAAGATGGAATTCACCGTGGCCGCGCCCTGCGCCGGTACGGTGTGGCGCATGGCCTGCCGCGAAGGCGGGGCCGTGGCGGCCGGACAAGACGTGGTGGTGATTCAAGGAGAGCAAGCATGACAACAAACCCTATTTCCCTCAGCCTGGGGGCGCTGCAGCAGGCCTACCGCGACGGCAGCCTGACACCGCTGCAGGTGGTGGAGCAGGTCGTCGCAGCCATTGGTGACGACCCGCACACCGCATGGATACACCGCATCGACGCTGCCAGCTTGCGTGCCCGCGCCCAAGCCCTGATGGACCGTGGCCCCGCGGGCCTGCCGCTGTGGGGCATACCGTTTGCCATCAAAGACAACATCGACCTGGCCGGCGTACCCACCACCGCCGCCTGCCCCGACTACGCCTACACCCCCGAGCGCAGCGCCTTTGTGGTGCAGCGCCTGCTGGACGCGGGTGCCATCGCCATCGGCAAGACCAACCTGGACCAGTTCGCCACCGGCCTGAACGGCACGCGCTCGCCCTACGGTGCCTGCCACAACGCCTTTAACCCGGACTATGTGTCGGGCGGCTCCAGCGCCGGCTCGGCGGTGTCCGTGGCCTTGGGCCATGTGAGCTTTTCATTGGGCACAGACACTGCCGGTTCGGGCCGCGTGCCGGCCGGCTTCAACAATCTGGTGGGCTTGAAACCCAGCCTGGGCTTGCTGTCCACCCATGGCGTGGTGCCGGCTTGCCGCTCGCTGGATGTGGTGTCCATCTTTGCGTTGACGGCGGACGACGCGCAGCAGGTTTTTTCGATCGCCCACGGCTATGACGCGCAGGACGCGTATGGCCGCCCAGCCCAGCCGCATGGCTTCGACTTCGGCCGTGCCGAGCATCCGCGCCTGGGCGTGCCGCGTGCGGACCAGCTGCAGTTTCTGGGCGACGCTGGCTATGCGCAGTGCTTTGAAGAAGCCCGCGCACAAGCGCTGGCACTGGGTGCGGAGTTGGTCGAGATCGACTTTGAGCCCTTCTTCGAGACAGCGCGTCTGCTGTACGAAGGCCCGTGGGTCGCAGAGCGTTACCAGGCCATCCGCACCTTCATCGACGCGCAGCCGGATGCCCTCTTCTCGGTCACGCGCGAGATCACGCTGGGCGGTGCCAAGCCGCTGGCCGCCGATGCTTTTGCCGCGCAGTACCGCCTGCGTGCCTTGGCCAAGCGCTGCGCTGCCGTCTGGTCCAGCTTCGACTGCATGCTGCTGCCGACCTCGCCCACCATCCACCGCATAGACACCATGCTGGCCGAGCCGATTGCGCGCAATAGCGACTTTGGCATCTACACCAACTTCGTCAATCTGTTGGACTACGCGGCCATCGCCGTGCCCGCTGGCTTCCGCGCCGATGGCCTGCCTTTCGGCGTCACCTTTGTGGCCCCGGCGCACCAGGACCAGCCCTTGCTGCACCTGGCCCAGCGCTGGCAACAGGCGCTGCAGGGCAGGGCTGCAACGCTGGGCGCCACAGGTCTGGCGGCCGTGCCCTTTGAGGCCGCCAATGCAGTGCCTTCTGGCCAGGTGCGTGTGGCCGTGTGCGGCGCCCACCTGCAGGGCCAGCCCTTGAACCCGCAGCTCACCAGCCGGGGCGCCCGCCTGGTGCAGCGCACCACCACCGCAGCCGTGTACCGCCTGTACGCCTTGCCCGATGGCAAACGCCCCGGCCTGGTTCGCGTGGCCGAAGGTGAAGAGGGTGGTGCGGCCATCGAGGTGGAAGTGTGGGACTTGCCCGGCGCCCAGTTCGGCAGCTTTGTCGATGGCATCCCGGCACCTCTGGGGATTGGCCGCACGTTGTTGGCAGATGGCTCGTCGGTGGCGGGCTTCATCTGCGAGCCTTCCGGTTTGGTCGGTGCACGGGACATCACGGCTTTTGGCGGCTGGCGGGCCTACAAGGCACAGGGATAAGATTTAAGTCAAACAGGCCGCCAGCGCTTATTTCACCTGCATGGGCTGCTATTAAATTTGTATCAAGGTGTGCATCGGCGTGAGCGGCTATGCTGCAGCCATGGCATCCACACCCGACCCCCGCCGCCAGTCGCTGCGCCGCATGCAGTGGTTTGCGATTGCCTTGTTGCTGGCCTCGCTGTGCGGCTTGCTGGCCAGCCACTGGATGGGCGGGCAGGGCGGCTGGGGCTGGCTGCGGGCGTTTTGCGAGGCCTCGGCCGTAGGCGCGCTGGCCGACTGGTTTGCGGTGGTGGCGCTGTTTCGCCACCCGCTGGGGATTCCGCTGCCGCACACGGCCATCATTCCGCAGAGCAAGGAGCGCATTGCCGACAGCCTGGCCGACTTTGTGCGCGACCATTTTCTGGACCCGCAAACGCTATTGGCCAAGCTGGCGGTGCTGGACCCGGCGCAGCGACTCGGCGAGTGGCTGCGCGACCCGGCGCGGGTCGGCTTTTGGGTGACTGAGGCGCGCAGCTGGGCGCTAGCGACCTTGAACATGTTTGACGACGAGCGCATGCAGCGCGCCACGCTGGAGCTGGTGGTAGCGCAGGCGCGGCGCTGGGATGCGGCGGCCACCGCCGGCGAGGTGCTGGGCCTGTTGACGCAGGGCGGGCGGCACCACGCGCTGCTGGATGCGGGGCTGGTCAGGGTCGGTAAATACCTGGCCCAGGATGAAGTCAAGGCCACGGTGGCGCAGCTGCTGCTCAAGCATGTGCGCAAAGAGTGGCCGAAGGTGGTGGGCATGGTGGACGCGGTGGCTTCTACGTCCAAACTGGCGGACAGCATGGCCGAGAAACTCAGCGCTTCGGCGTTGGAAGAGTTGCGCGAAGTGCTGGCCCAGCCTGAACACCCTATGCGCCTGCGCTATGAAGCCTGGTTGACCGAATACATCCAACGCTTGCGCGACGAACCTGCCTTGCGCCAGGCTTGCGACGAGCTGAAGGAGCGCGCGCTGACCGACCCGGCGCTGCGCAGCTTTGTGGCTACGCTGTGGACCGACATCAAGCGGCGCTTGCAAGACGATCTGGCCGACCCGCAGTCCGCCATTGGCCGCAATCTAGAGGGCGCGCTCAATACGGTGGGGGAGCGGCTGGCCAGTGACCCCAGCCTGCGCGATGCCATCAACGAGCATGTGATGTCTGCTGCGGGCGCGCTGGCGGGCAGCTTGCGCACCGGGGTCACCAGCCACATTGCGCAGACCATCAAGGCCTGGGACGACCGGCAACTGGTGCAGGAGCTGGAGCTCAGCGTAGGGCGCGACCTGCAGTTCATACGCATCAGCGGTACCCTGGTGGGCGGCTTGGCCGGGGTGGTCTTGCATGCGCTGGTGCTGTGGCTGGTGTGACGCCGCTGCCACTGGCTGGGCTGGTGGGGCGTTTCTTGGCTGTGAAACGGCCCACCAGGGCGCCGCTATTTCCCTTTGCCTTTCCCCCCCGAACCGCCTGAACTGCCGGACCCGCCTGAGCTACCCGAGCTACCAGAGCTGCCTGAGCTACCCGAGCTACCAGAGCTGCCAGAACTACCAGAACTACCAGAACTACCAGAGCTGCCTGAGCTGCCTGAGCTACCAGAGCTACCAGAGCTACCAGAGCTGCCTGAGCTGCCTGAGCTGCCGCTATTGCTGCTTTTGCTGTCATCGCCGGACTCCGACTTGCCCGAGCTTTGCGAGCTGGAGCTGCCGCTTGAGTCGTCAGAGCTAGTGCTGCTTGTGCTGCTGCTACTTTCGCTCTTGCCGCTCCCAGAGTTGCGGCGCTTGGCTTCGCTGTGCCGCACCTCAATGTGCTGCACGGTGACACGGTCATTGCTATCGCGCAGGGCGGTAATGCGTACCCGCTGTTCCCGATCGCCGCTCAGTGCAGCACGCTCTGCGCCGGGCAAGGCCTGAGCCAGAGCCATGCGTCCTTGGCCAATGTCCACGCTGTCGCGCGAGGCAGATTTGACATAGCCTTCCATCACCACGCGTTCCACCGGCCCCAGGGTGTTGTGCGTGGGCTGCGTTTGGAGTGCGGTGGCAAGCAGCTCGCGCCCGTTCCAGGTACCTATGACCTGGACTTCCTGGCCTTGGCTTGCGGCACGCCATGCACGCAGCCCGTCCAGGAAGCCCAGCCTCTCCGTGCGCACGGTGGTGCCACCGATGCGGACGTTGCCGTGGGCGGCAGATACGGCCAGGCCTGTGAGCATGGCTTGCGCTTGCGCAGGCACGGCCTGCAGGTGCGACATCTCGATGCTGCCGTCGCTGAGCGTGTAGCCGCTGACGCGCACCCATTGCCCCGTTTGCAGGCCCACCAGGCTGGAGGTGGCGTCGCCGACACGTACGCTTTGCCCCAGTACCGTCAGCTCGCCTTGGGCCGGGTTGACGGACTCTACCGGGCCGATGACCAGGTGCTGCAGAGCAATCCGCCGGGCTTGCAATTCGTCTCCCTGGCCGGTTGCGGTTACCACCACCACCTGGCCTACGGACAGCGCGCTGGCCGGCGCGGGTAGGCCGTTGTCGTTGATGGGGGTGGTGGCGTCGTAATGCACCTCCATGCCGTTGACGCAGATGCTGGCAAAGCCGGTGATGACACCCACAATGCCCGTGCCGCCTATGCCGCCGTTGTCATGCCGCTCGGCGCTGTCGATACCCGTGCCTCCGATGCCGGGTCTGGTGGCTACATTGCCGGTGCCGCCTATGCCCGGGCGCAGCGCGGTGTCGCCGGTGCCGCCTATTCCTGGCGCCGCAGCTGCGGGGTTGGTGGGCGAGTCGCTCTTGCCGCACAGGTTGGAGGCAAGGGCATGCGGCGCGCTGAGCAGGGCTGCCAGCAGCGTCGCGGCAGGAAGGCGGAGCCATTTGGGTTTCATGGTGTTCCCCCCGGTATTGGGGACGGCGCGGTATCTGCAGCCACCGGCTCGGAGTAGAAGTACACGCCAAAGGTCATGCGATGCCGTGCAGTAGCAGCGGGGGCATCCGCCTGCTCCAGGGCTAGCGCATTCTTGTTGACGGCCAGCAGGGCTTTCATGGCGACATCTCCGCTTTGCTTGGCCAGTAGGGCGATGGAGGCTTCGCTGAGCGCGTCGTATTGCACGCTGCGCTCCAGAAACGGCGGTTTGCCCCCCAACAGGTTGCTGGCGGCCGCAGCAGCATGGTCGTGCAGGTTGTGGCCAAAGTAATAGGCTTTTTCGTCAAAGCCTTCACTGGGTACAAAGGCTTCGGCATTCAGGCACACACGGTTGCTGGCGTCGATATGCACCACGCCCAGGCGTAGCCACTCGTCCAGCACCACGCGGGAGCGGATGTCGCTGTTGACCCCCGCCACCAGGCTTTCGAATGATTGCTCACCGCCTTCGCTGGCAAAGCGCGCTAAGGGAAGGGGGCTGCCGTCTTCATGCAGGTAGCGCGGCGACCCCAGCCACACGGCCACCAGCTCAGCACCCAGGGATACGACGTCGGGCACCGCATCGGAGGTTTGCTGCAATTCGGCCCGCAGGCGGCTGACGTCTTTGCGGTGCACGCCTGTCATCAGGCTGATGCGGCTGTCCGTGGGCGGCTTGTTGTCAAGGCGGAATTCGCTTGCGGCGACGTCCACAAACAAATTCTTCAACAGCTCGGCGACGTAAGGGAAGGTGATGCCTTGCGACAACATGACCCGCACAACTGGGCGTAGAACTTTGCGCAGCGCGCGGACCAGGGACGGTGGCGGCCCCGCAGGGGAGGTGGTAGAGCTATCCATGCCGTAAATGTATCGCGGTTGTGGGAAAAAATTACACAAAAATCTTGCGGTGGGAAAAATTCCCGCATATAGTCCAACCGTGTGCGGGAAAAAATCACACACATTTGATCCATGAACCACTTCTAAGGAACCACACCATGAACACCCTTCGCACCGCCTTTGTGGCTACGACGGCCTCCCTGTTGCTTGCGCTGGCCAGTACTTCGGCCATTGCCCACAAGGGAGGCTCCTCTGGCTCATCTGGTTCTCACGGCTCCTCCTCTTCCGGATCGGCCTCTTCCGGCTCCTCCTCTTCCGGATCCTCCGGTTCTTCCTCTTCCGGATCGGCCTCTTCCGGCTCTTCGTCGTCCTCCTCGGGTAGTTCTTCCGGCACCTCCTCGACGGGCTCCTCGTCGTCGCGCTCGGCTACCAGTGACGATTCAGGTGGTAGCCGTGCCGGCCGAGGCGCTGACGATGCGGCAGGACATGTGCGTCAAGCGCGTGGTGCGGACGACGCGCCTGGCCATGTTCGCCATGAACGCGGGGCCGATGACACGGCATCTACCGGCACCACCACCACATCAAGCTCCGTAACGCCCTGAGCGTTAGCTACAGCCCTTCACGCGGTGGATTGATTGCGTCGGTTGGGGGGGGCGCAACTTGCAAGTCGGCGGAACACAAGCGTGTAGGCCGCTTGCCTAGTCCCCATAGAAACCCAAACAGCACTAAAATACTGTATTTAAATACAGTTATTTATGTGCTGCCCTGTTGCTCCTATTTTTATAGCTTCTTGCGCTTGCCTGATGTGCGGTAGGGCGCTTTGGGCTGTGTGTACGTGGGACCACCGTAGGCGTACGGGGTGAGCCATGGCCGAGATCCATATCCCCCTACAGTCCATCAAAGGCCGTGGCACGGCCACACACCTGGCGCACCGCTTCGCGTCGGTAGACCGGGCCGCGTTCGACGATGGCTGGGGCACCCTGGAGGGCGCTGAGCCTGCAGCGCCGTTGGCAACCCAGGTCATTTTTGAAGACGCACGCAGTGCCATCACGCATAACGACTCGCCCGACATTTATTTTGAATACGGGCTCAACCCCTACCGTGGCTGTGAGCACGGTTGTATCTACTGTTATGCCCGTCCCACACACAGCTACCTGAATTTGTCTCCCGGGCTGGACTTTGAAACGAAGATCATCGCCAAGCGCAACCTGGCCGAAGTGCTGGCGCGTGAGCTGGCGGCAAAAAGCTACGTGCCGCGCATGATTGCCCTGGGCACGGTGACCGACGGCTACCAGCCGATTGAGCGCGAGCTGCGCCTTACACGTAGCGCCATTGCCGTAGCCCATAGCTGCCACCACCCTTTCGCCCTGGTAACAAAAGGCAGCGGTGTGGAGCGCGACCTGGACCTATTGGCCCCCATGGCCGAGCGCAAGCTGGCCGCCGTCTACATCACCCTCACCACGCTGGACGGCGCCCTGGCCCGCACGCTGGAGCCCCGCGCCGCCGCGCCGCACCGGCGCTTGCGCACCATCCGTGCACTCGCCGAGGCGGGCGTGCCGGTGGGTGTGAGCGTGGGGCCGCAGATTCCGTTCATCAACGACGATATGGAGCAGGTGCTGGCTGCCGCCTATGAAGCGGGCGCGCGCACCGCCTTCTACACCGTGTTGCGCCTGCCCTGGGAGGTGCGGCCCTTGTTCCGTGAATGGCTGGCGCTGCACTACCCGCAGCGCGCAGATAGGGTGATGGCCCGCATCCAGGAAATGCGCGGCGGCAAGGATTACGACGCCGACTTCGCCACCCGCATGAAGGGCAGCGGCCTGTGGGCCGACTTGATACGCCAGCGCTTTCACAAAACTTGCGCCAAGCTGGGTCTGAACCGCGAGCGGGTGGAGCTGGATATTGGCCAGTTTCGGCCGGGGCTGCTGTCGGGGCAGGGGAGTTTGTTTTAGTCGGTGCTATGTTTTGTGTAGCGCTACGTGCAGACAGCAAATGGGCGTACGAAGTGTTGGGCTTGCGGTTTCTAGCGTTTTTTGGTTGAGACCTGCGCCAGGTCTTGTATTGTTTTTGGATGACGATTGGTGGGCTTGGGGCGCTAGAGCGGTGTTAACCCTGTTGCATGGTCTATATCCGCTGCGCAGTAATACGTTACACAAGCTTTATGTGCGGTTACATCTTAAATACCCGTTCCCGAGAAAGGTAGACACCCATGACAGTCACATCTCAAGCTAGAAATACGGGTGCCGCCGCGCGCGCACTATTGGGTGACCAGGCCTTGCTTGCTGCTGTGTGTGTGGCGGCTGCAGCCAGCATTTTTTTGGGCATACAGTTTGTGGATTCCGGTATGGCATGGGTCGCGACGGCAGTGCTGTTGGCGATTGGCTGTGGCGGGTATTACATCGCAAGCGGTACGCGCGCCAGTCGCTATGTGCTGACGTTTGTGCTGGTGTCTTTTGTTGCCCTGCATATCCAGTTGGCGCGGGGCATGCTGGAATTGCACTTTGGCGTATTCGTGGTGTTGGCCTTTTTGTTGGTGTATTTGGACTGGCGCGTGATTGTTTTCGCGGCACTTCTGTTCGCTGTGCACCACATAGTTTTTGATCGCATGCAGGCTGCCGGCTGGGGTTTTTATTGCACTACCGAGCCGAGTTTTTCACGCATCTTGCTGCACGCACTGTATGTGTTGATCCAGTCTGCGGTGGAAGTAGTTGTGGCTTTGAAAATGAGTGCTGCGGCGCGCGAGGGTGATGAACTGGGGCAGGTGGTGGATGTGGTCAACCAGCCCGACGGCATTGCACTGAACGTGGAAGCGGTGAAGGTGCGTACTACGGGTGGCAACGCGTTGAAAAGTACTCTTTCGCGTCTGGACGTGGCAGTGGCGCGGGTGCGTGCCTCAGCGCACAGCATTGATGAAGCATGTGCCGATATCGCCGGCGGCAACCGTGACTTAAGCCTGCGTACTGAGCAGACGGCTGGCAATCTGCAGCGCGCCTCCGGCAGCATGGCGCATCTGACGGAGGCGTTGCGTGAATCTGCCGAAAGTGCCCGGCAAGCCAATCAGCTGGCAGCGAGCGCTAGTGCAGTTGCAGCAAAGGGGGGCGACGTGGTGGCCCAGGTGGTGCACACCATGGACGGCATCAACGAGTCCTCTGTGAAGATTTCGAACATCATCGGGGTGATCAATGGGATCGCTTTTCAAACCAATATCCTTGCGCTGAACGCTGCAGTAGAAGCCGCACGGGCTGGTGACCAGGGCCGTGGTTTTGCCGTGGTTGCTTCCGAGGTGCGGTCTCTGGCAGGGCGTTCGGCCCAGGCTGCCAAGGAGATAGAGCTTTTAATTGGTGCCAGCGTGGAACGGGTAGGTCATGGAAGCGCGCTGGTGGGCCAGGCTGGTGCCACCATGGCGGAAGTTGTGCGCAGCATCCAGGCATTGACCGATATCGTAGGCAAAATTAGTGGCGCCAGTTCGGCACAGGCCGCTGACGTGGCGCAGGTGAGTGAGATGGTGGCGCAAATGGACGAAGCCACGCAGCAGAATGCCGCCGCAGTGGAAGAGGTTGCAGCAGCAGCCAGTAGCTTGAATGCGCAATCTGAGGAACTGGTGCACGCTGTAGCCATATTCAAGGTGGCCGGCGGCGGTTTAGCCCCGACCGTCAGGGCTTTGCAGCTGGGTTGACACAGGGCGCGAACATGTCCAGCTCCGGCTTGTACAGGCTGGTTTTCACGTTCAGCAGGCCCAGCACCGAGTGGAAGTAGTTGTCGTGGGTAACGCGCTCGTCCTTGCGTTTTTGCAGGCACTCGGTGGTGACGTGGGTGCGCTTCTCGTAAGCGGGCGACAGCCAGGTCACCCAGGGCACGTGCTTTTGCAGGTCGGGGGCGATGTCGTAGGGCAGGCCGTGCAGGTAGATGTTGTTTTCACCCAGCGACTCGCCGTGGTCAGCGACGTAGACCATGGCGGTGGTGTTGGTGGATTCCTTGGTCTTCAGCCACTGGATGGCGGTGGCCAGCACGTGGTCGGTGTACAGAATGGTGTTGTCGTAGGAGTTGACCAGCTGCGCCTGGCTGCAATCTTGTAGATTGTTGCTGGTGCATTCCGGCTGGAATTTTTTAAAGGCCGCAGGCACACGCTTGAAGTAGGCGGGGCCGTGGCTGCCCATCTGGTGCAGCACGATGACCACGCCCTTGGCGCGGCGCTCGGCGGGCAGTTCGTCGATGCGGGCCTGTGCCTTGCGCAACATGATTTCGTCAAAGCATTCGCCGCCCACGCACAGCTCCGGGTCGGTCAGCTGGGTGGTGTCAGTGTTGGGGACGCGGTCGCACACGCCTTTGCAGCCGGACTGGTTGTCTATCCACACCACGCCCAGGCCGCTGCGCTGCAGTATGTCCAGCAGGCCTTCGTAGTTGGCGTCGCGGCTTTCATAGGCTTTCTTGCCCAGGTACGAAAACATGCAGGGTACCGAGGCTGCGGTGTTGGTGCCGCAGGACCAGGCGTTCTGGTAGGTGGCTATGTGTTCCTTG
>JAPLPK010000215.1 GCA_026400275.1 Burkholderiales bacterium | reverse complement strand
GCTGCGCTCTCACGCCGTTTCCAGAAAGTGGACGTGGTGAACTTCATTGCCCACGGTATCAAGAAGAGTGATCCTCCCGAGCCCTTGAAGGCAGCCGACAGCCAGGCTGAAGGCGAGGAGGGCGGTAGCGAGAAGAATGAAAAAGCCTCCCCACTGGAGCAGTTCACCCAGAACCTGAACCAGATGGCCAAAGAGGGCAAGATCGACCCGTTGATCGGCCGCGAGTATGAGGTCGAGCGCACCATCCAGATTCTGTGCCGTCGCCGCAAGAACAATCCACTGTTGGTAGGTGAAGCTGGCGTGGGCAAGACGGCCATCGCCGAGGGCCTGGCCTGGCGCATAACGCAAAAGGACGTGCCGGAGATCCTGGCCGAGGCGCAGGTCTATTCCTTGGACATGGGCGCTTTGTTGGCAGGTACCAAATACCGCGGTGATTTCGAGCAGCGCCTGAAAGGTGTGCTGAAGTCCTTGAAAGACAAGCCCAACGCCATTCTGTTCATCGACGAGATCCACACCTTGATCGGTGCTGGTGCGGCGTCTGGCGGTACCTTGGATGCGTCTAATCTGCTGAAGCCGGCGCTGTCCAGCGGCCAGCTGAAGTGCATTGGCGCCACCACTTTCACAGAATACCGTGGCATCTTCGAAAAAGACGCTGCGCTCTCACGCCGTTTCCAGAAAGTGGACGTGGTGGAGCCGTCTGTTCAAGAGACGGTCGAAATTCTCAAGGGCTTGAAGTCGCGGTTTGAAGAGCACCATGGCGTCAAGTACGCTTTGGCTGCTCTGCAGGCCGCTGCCGAGCTGAGTGCCAAGTACATCAACGACCGCCACCTGCCTGATAAGGCGATAGACGTGATCGACGAGGCGGGCGCCGCCCAGCGAATTTTGCCGACCAGCAAGCGCAAGAAGATCATCACCAAGGCCGAGGTGGAAGAGATCGTGGCCAAGATCGCCCGTATCCCGCCCGCCAACGTGTCGAACGACGACCGCGGCAAACTCAAGACGCTGGAACGCGATTTGAAGAGCGTTGTATTCGGTCAGGACAAGGCTTTGGACGTGCTTGCGTCCGCGGTCAAGATGGCGCGTTCTGGCCTGGGCAAGGGCGACAAGCCTATTGGCTCCTTCCTGTTCAGCGGCCCCACGGGGGTGGGCAAGACCGAAGCGGCAAAGCAACTGGCTTACATCATGGGCATTGAGCTGATCCGCTTCGACATGTCCGAGTACATGGAGCGCCATGCGGTGAGCCGCTTGATTGGTGCGCCTCCGGGCTATGTTGGTTTCGATCAAGGTGGTTTGCTGACCGAGGCCGTCACTAAGAAGCCGCACTGCGTGCTGCTGCTGGACGAAATTGAAAAAGCCCACCCGGACATCTTCAATGTTCTGCTGCAGGTCATGGACCACGGTACGCTTACCGACAACAACGGGCGCAAAGCCGATTTCCGCAATGTCATCATCATCATGACGACCAATGCGGGTGCCGAGACCATGAACAAGGCCACCATTGGCTTCACCAACCCGCGTGAATCGGGTGACGAAATGGCCGATATCAAGCGCCTGTTCACGCCAGAGTTCCGCAACCGCCTGGATGCCACGGTGAGCTTTAAGGCGCTGGACGAAACCATCATTCTGCGCGTGGTGGACAAGTTCCTGCTGCAACTGGAAACCCAGTTGGCCGAGAAGAAGGTGGACGTTACGTTTACCGACACTCTGCGTAAATATCTGGGTAAGAAGGGCTTCGATCCGTTGATGGGTGCCCGTCCGATGCAGCGCCTGATCCAGGACACGATTCGCCGTGCTTTGGCCGACGAGTTGCTGTTTGGCCGCTTGATCGATGGCGGTCGCCTGACGGTGGATATGAAGATCACCAAGGATGAAAAGGGTGTGGAGTCCGGCGAGGTGGAACTCGACATCCAGCCTTTGCCCAAGAAGGAAGGTCGCGCCAAGCCCGAGTCGGAAGAGGCAACTGCGGGTTGAACCAATCCACTGAATGAAAAAGGGGCGGTACTTTCGGGTACCGCCCCTTTTTATTAACTGCTGTTGGTATCGAATAGACCTTACAGCGGCAAGCCTTCTAGTGCCGTGTAAGTCTTCTTCAGCCAGGTTTTGACGCGCTGGCGCTCCAGAATGCCCAGGCCATCGGTTTCGTTGCGCTCGTGTACCGCGCTCCAGAAGCTGGCGTTTTGGCGGTCAATCTTGCGCATGCAAGCGTCTTGCAGTGCGGGCAGTTCGATGACGCGGGCGCCTAGCTTCAGTGCTTCGTCCATGGCGCTGGAGGAGCGCATGAGTGAAAAGTCCGAGCCTCGCCCGTGGTTCATCACAATGATGTAGGTGGGGGCGCTGCCAAAGTTTTGCATCAGTTCTGTTAACAAACTGACCGAGTCTTTGCCTTCGTCGATCACGTGCCAAAAGTTGACGGCAATGTTCAGATCGGCAAGCACTTCGAACAAATCTGAGTCCTTGATCCAGCGAGCCAGTGGAGCGGCTGTTTGCGCCGCCAGGTCAACTATGACATTCTGGTGGGGGTTGGCCTCGAACGCCTCGGCTATCTGGTCCAGTCCCTCAAAGCTGTCCACCAAGACAGGCGAGGCAAAGTTTGGATAAAAGCGGGTAAATGAATTGTGTGAGCGGTCGGTGTCAAACCCCGTGAAAGCCAGACCGGCATCCAGAAAGTACTGGGCGAGCACACGTGCGGTGACCGATTTGCCTACGCCGCCTTTTTCACCGCCAATAAAATTGATAGAGCTCATTGATTTCCCAGGGTTGTTTATTTGATTCTACGAGGCAAGTTTTACAACTTTTGTGCTTTGTCTTGTCAGCAAGAACCGTGCGCAAAACGTTATTACACGCTATTGCAGTCCGTACATTTCTCAGCTGTTTCTGGTGGCTCCACAGGCTCAATCACTCGGCTGCCCAGGTAGATCTTGTGTAAAGTTGGGGCCCAAAATATTACCTTAAATATATTCGCTAAGTCTTTGATCTTGTGTGAAGTTTTTGATTTGGATACACTCCTGCTGGATCGTTTCTGAACCGGAGATGAACTTATGCCACTCCCTGAAAGCCCTGTTTTGAACCGCCTGCTACAAATTGTTTCTGTTATTACCTGTTCTGCGCTGATGGCAAGTGCCCCAGCGCATGCCGCGCAGCGTAAAAAAGTGAGTGTGGAGAAGGTTCAAGCCGTAACCGCCAAGTCCAAGCGCAGTACCGTCGTGGTGAAAACAAGCCGCAATGCACGTGTGTCCAAAACCCTGGTGGCTACCAAGAAGGTGGCGCGGCCTGTTGCTGCCATCATTCCGGCCAAGCAGTCCTTCGGTGAATTGGCTGGCTTGCACGGGGCACCCGATGCCTTGGCGCTGAAATCCAGCGTAGCCCTGGTGATCGACCAAGACACGCGTGAAGTTCTTTTCAGCAAGAATGACCAAGCCGTTCTACCAATCGCATCTTTAACGAAGTTGATGACAGGTGTGGTGATCAATGAAGCCCATCTGCCTATGGACGAGGACATCACCATCAGCCAAGACGACGTGGATACCGAAAAATGGAGCCGTTCCAGGCTGACGGTAGGTACGACTCTGAGCCGGGGCGAATTGCTGCACTTGGCCTTGATGTCCAGTGAAAACCGTGCCGCCCATGCCCTGGGTCGCACCTATCCTGGCGGCTTGACCACCTTTGTGTCCCTGATGAATGCCAAAGCAAAAATGCTAGGCATGAAAGACACCCGCTACGTTGAACCCACAGGGCTGTCTAGCAATAACCAATCCAGCGCCCGTGATCTAGCCACCTTGGTGAATGCGGCATACAACGAACCCACTTTACGTGAGCTTTCTACGTCTCCTGGCTACCAGGTGGACATTGGCCGCAGAACGCTGCAGTTCAATAACACCAACCGTTTGGTGAAAAGCCCGGACTGGGATATTGGCCTGCAAAAGACTGGCTATATCTCGGAAGCCGGTCAGTGCTTGGTTATGCAAGCCAAGATTGCTGGGCGCAAGCTGATCATGGTGTTTCTGGACTCTGCCGGCAAACTGAGCCGCATTGCAGACGCAGAACGCGTGCGGCACTGGGTGGAGTCCAACCCCGTAGTCAAGACCGCGGGCTAGGTGCATCGGCGCCCGCAGCGCTTGCTTTACCTCTCAGTTGATATCCGCCGTCTTGTAGCCCAGGGCGGCGGATATTCCGTTTGCTGTGTTTTGTAATTTCGGCAGCCATCCCTCGTCCAGACGATCAGCCGGGGCTGAGATGGATAGACCGGCCACCAATTTGCTTTGGTCGTCGTAAATGCCTACTGCGATACAACGCACCCCTAGTTCCAGCTCCTCGTTGTCGCGGGCGATGCCGTGCTGCCGGGTTTTGGCCAGGTCACGCTCCAGCATCTGGATATCGGTCAGACTGTTTTTGGTCTGGCCGCTGAGGCCTGTGCGCATCGCATAGGCGCGTACGCGTTGCGGCTCGTCCATGGCCAGAAACAGTTTGCCGACAGAGGTCAAATGCAAGGGCGCTCGCCCGCCAATGGCGCGCACGACCTGCATGCCCGATCGTTCGCTGTAAGCCCGCTCCACGTACACGATTTCGTCCCCTTGGCGCAGGCTCAGGTTCACAGGCTGCTGGGTAAGCCGGTGCAGCTCGCGCATGGGAGCCAGGGCAGCGTCACGCACGTTCAAACGACCTTTGACCAAATTGCCCAGCTCCAGCAAGCGCATGCCCAGGCGGTAGCTGCCAGGCTCAGGGCGGTCTACAAAACGGCCGGTCGCCAGATCATTCAGAATGCGGTGGGTGGTGGAGGGGTGCAGTCCCGTTCTCTCGCTGATTTCCTTGAGCGACATGGCGTCTTCGCGGGATGCCAGAACATCAATCAACGCAAACATGCGTTCTATGACCTGGACTGTGGGAGTGGCGGGCGCACTGGGTTCTGATGGCTTCATTGCAGTTCCCATTAAGAGATACTGGATCTTACCTTATGAAATGTGCGGTTGCACAATATGAAATCAACTTGGGTTCTGTAGAGCGCCCAAAATATGCTTTGGGCTAGCTTGCAACGGCGGTCCATACGCCATCTTTCAAGATTTCATGGGGTGCGAACCGGGACTTGTAGAGCATCTTGGGGCTCTGGGCAATCCAGTAGCCCAGGTAGACGTAGTCCAAGCCCAGTTGGCGCGCCTGTTCGATCTGCCAAATAACGTTATAGGTGCCGTAGCTGGCGCGCTGTTCCGGTTCGTAGAAGGTGTACACGGCGGATAAACCATCGTCCAGCACATCCAAAATGGACACCATCTTGAGTCGGCCGGCAGATCCGTCTGTAGCCAACTCCCTGAATTCGACCAAACGCGAGCTGACCCGGCTTTGCAGCAGGAATTGCGTGTACTGGTCAATACTGTCTTGGTCCATGCCGCCGCCAGCGTGGCGGCCATTCTGGTAGCGCAGATACAGCTCGTAATGCTCGCGTACAAAGCCCAATTCCAATACGCGCGATTGCAGTGTGCCGTGCTGTGCCAAGGCACGCTTTTGGCTGCGATCGGGTTTAAAACTATGGACTAACACGCGTAGTGGCATGCAAGACTGGCAGCCGTCGCAATAGGGGCGGTAGGTGAACAGGCCGCTGCGGCGGAACCCCATGCGTACCAACTCCGAATAGGTTTCCGTCTGGATCAAGTGGCTGGGGGTTGCTACCTGGGACCGGGCCTGCCGATCCGACAGATAGCTGCAAGGATAGGGTGCCGTGGCATAAAACTGCAAGGTTTGCAGCGGCAATTCATGGAGTTTTGTCACAGGCCGGGCTTAGAAGCAAGCAGTGCGTTCCAGTATACGGGGTCGAATTGCCAATGTGGAGCGGCTTGGCTGGTATTGCGTGCGACCTGCGCGCAAAAGTCTGCCCTGGGTATTTCGCGCGCGCCCAAGGAGGCCAAATGGGCCGTGTTCTGTTGGCAATCGATTAGCTTGATGCCGTGAACACAGCAAAAACATACCAGAGCTGCGAGGGCGATCTTGGAGGCGTCAGGTACGCGGGTGAACATGGATTCGCCAAAAACTGCCTGGCCGAGGGCCACGCAATACAAGCCGCCAGCCAGCTCTCCGTCAATCCAGGTCTCTATGCTGTGGGCGTAGCCGGCCTGGTGCAGCTCTATGTATGCCTGCATAACGTCTGCCACGATCCAGGTGCCGCTTTGGCCAGGCCGCTCGCTGCCGGAGCAGGCCCGGATGACGTCCGCAAAGGCATGGTCCACCCGGATTTCGCAGCCCGGCGTGCGGACGAAGCGCGCCAATGTCTTGCGCAGCGAACGGTGCAGGTGAAACTCATGGGTGTGCAAGACCATGCGCGGATCGGTGCTCCACCACAGGATGGGTTGGCCCGTGCTGAACCAGGGAAAAATACCTTGGCGATAGGCGCGTTGCAGGCTGTCTGCGTCCAGCGCACCGCCCGCCGCCAAAAGGCCCGGAGCGGGATCGGTCGGGCCCCAGGCCTGCGCAACGGCTGGAAAGGGCTCGCCCGGCAAGAGCCAGGGAATCGGTTTTACCCGGGGCGAGCGCAAGGATGACATGGCAGCAGACTTATACGTGTTTAAGGCGCTAGGCGCTCACGAATCCAGCAGGAGCTGCTATCCAATGTATAGCGAAGGCGGTCATGCAACCGGCTCTTGCGTCCTTGCCAGAACTCCCAGCGGTCGGCCTGCAGGCGGTAGCCGCCCCAATGTGGGGGGCGTGGTGGGTTCAAAAGAAATTGTGCGCCGTACTTGGCGGCATTGGTCACCAGGGTGCCGCGACCGGAAATCACCTGCGATTGGGGGGATGCCCAGGCTCCCAGCCTGGAGTCCAGCGGGCGGCTGTGGAAATAGGCGTCACTTTCGGCTTCACTGACCTTTTCCACGACGCCTTCTATGCGGACTACACGCTCCAGCTCCACCCAGTGGAATTGCAGGGATGCATAGGGATTGCCAGCAAGCTCCTGGCCTTTGCGGCTTTCATAGTTGGTGTACCAAACGATGCCGCGCGCATCGAAACCTTTGATCAGCACGATACGGGTCGATGGACGCAAATTGTGCGCTACCGTAGCCAGGGTCATGGCATTGGGTTCGGGTACCTGGGCGTCTACAGCCTCGTTCAGCCATTGTTCGAATTGCTGTAGCGGGTCTGCACGAGACGCCTCTTCATTGAGTTCTGCGCGCTCGTAGCTTTTACGCAGATCGGCAAGCTGGTTGGTAGTTAGGCTCATGGCTTGGATTGTGCCGCCGAACCAAGCCCTATAGGCCGCCATGGCCATCCACGGGCGGCTTAATTTGAGACGCCGCTGCTGCCATCGGGCTGCAGTAGGTGGGGCTTAGAGCGTGCCCAAGGTCTTAGGCCGCCACCAGGTTCTTGTAGACCCCGCAGCCCACGGCCAGGTCGTCCACCAGTTGGACGAAGGACATCTTGGTTTGCACCCGCCCGGTGCTGGGGTTGGTGATGTTGTATTCCACCCAGCCGGGCTCGCGTTCGGCCTGGGCGTAGATGGCGTCCAGCAGGCCCGCGCCGTCGATACCGGCAATGTCTTGCACCCGCGTGCCGACCTTGGCCGGGTTGCCGCCAAAGGCGCGGTAGTTGCCGCCGCGGTCCAGCGCGAAGACATACATGTCGCGGTCGTGGAAGCCCTGGGTCGGTTGGGTCAGCTCGCGCAAAAAAGCATCTGTAGAGCCACTGCGGCGCCGGTGCGCCACGGCCCGCTCGACCAGGGCCATGGCTTCTTCGGCCGAGCCCTGCTGCAGCTTGAACAGTGCCACGGCTTCCACCAGGGTAGAAGCGCGGCTCTCCAGTGTGGACGCCTGGGTGACCGCGTGCTCCACCATGTGCGCGTTCTGCTGGGTGATTTCGTCCAACTGGCGCACGGCGCTGGTGATCTCGCTCAGGCCGGTGCTTTGCTCGGCGCTGGAGACAGAGATGTGCGCCATATTGCTGGCCACGTCACGGATGCCGGTTACCACCTTGTTCAGTGCGCTGCCGGCGCTGCGTATCTTCTGCACGCTGGTGGCCACCTGGGTGCTGGAGGTGCCGATGAGCAGGCGTATCTCCTTGGCTGCGCTGGCCGAGCGTTGTGCTAGCGAACGAACCTCGCTGGCCACCACGGCAAAGCCCCGGCCGGATTCACCCGCACGGGCGGCTTCCACGGCGGCGTTCAGGGCAAGGATGTTCGTCTGGAAGGCCAGGCCGTCGATCACTCCCACGATCTCGTCCATGCGCTTGGCGCTGCCCTGTATCTCCTCTACGGAGGCGATGGCGTCGGCCATGGTGCTGCTGCCCTGGTCGGCTGCGTCGCGCACACTGGCGGCCTGGGTATTGGCCTGGCTGGCGGTCTGTGCGGTGGTCTGTACGGTGCCGGAGAGTTGCTCCACGCTGGCAGCGGTCTGTTCCAGGTTTGCGGCCTGCTGTTCTGTGCGGTCAGACAGGTCACGGTTGCCGCTGGCCAGACTTTTGCCCGCATAGGCAACAAAGGCCGCGTTGCTGCGCACATTGGCGACCATGGCCGATACCGTGGAGCCAATTTGCTGTGTAGCGCTGACAAGCGCAGCCAGTTCGTCGCTGCCACGCAATTGCAGCTTCACGCGTAAGTCACCTTTGACCAGCTGGGCCATGGCCTGCTGTACCTGTTGCAGGTCTTGCGCAAGGCTATGGTGAAAGCACAACAGCGCATAGGCCGATACCAGCAGCCCAGACGCGCACAGCCAGGGCATGGCGCTGGAGGCCGAGCCCAGGAACGCATTCAGCGTGACGCCGACCGGCAGGGCCAGTAGCACCACGGCCAGCAGTAGCACCTTGCCCAGCAAAGGCAGGCGCCGCATCAGCTGTACACCAGGGGAAAGGACGGCTTGGAAAAGCATAGTGGCTGTCTCGTAGATAGTTGTTGTCGTGCTGGTCTGGGCCCTGCAGGGCGGGGCCAGACGGCTGGAACCTTTGTAGGTCCATGGGCTTACACAAAACTGTCAACACGATGTTACGGGGCCCGCACATGTCTCGCAAGCTGTTTGCTATCAAAAAAGTAGCTTTTGGCGCAGTTTCTGTATGCGCCAGAGGCTATTTTCTTGCTTTAATTTCAAGGATCTGGATGTCTGGGGCCGGGCGCGTCAAAGAGCCTGGTCGTCCAGGCCGAAGGCCAGTGCTTCCACGTCTTCGTGGCGCAGGCCCGCGCCCAGGGTCTTGAGCCGGTCGAACTGGGCCGCGTCCATTAACTGGCGTGCCATGTGTTCGGCACATTCAGCGCAGCGGGCTTCGTTAACCTCGCGCGACTTGCCGTGTGCGGCGTGAACCTTGTCGGCATAGCCCAGCAGGCAGACGGCGGTCTGTGGGCGGTTTTCCAGGGCCGCCAGCAGAGCCAGGTTGTCGGCGGCATACACCTGGGCATCAAAGTGCAGCACCTGCGGCCAGCAGGTCTGGGCCAGCGCGCGGGCCTGGGCTGTATCGCCCTTGGCCAGCCAAGCGCCGGTCAGGTGCAGTTGCACCAGTAGCAGGGTGGCCATGTGTCGGGTGTTGGATAGCCGCTGCTGCAGCGCCAGGTAGCGGGTGATGGAGGCATCGACCCGGCCGGCGGCCAGTTCCATGTAGGCGATGATGTCCTCGCCGCGCAGCAGCGCCTCCGAATAGCCGGCCAGTGCGTCCAGCGTGGCTTTTTGCAGCAGCTGCTCGATGGCTTGGTCAAACGCTCCGGCAACGAAATTGCAGGTCAGCGAAGCAAACAGGCCGTAGCTGCGCACAATGGGCGGCCAGGCGGGGTCTTCGATGGCCCACATCTCCGACAGCACCTCGCGCTGTTCCTGGCGCTGATCGGGTCCGTAGGTCAGTGCATAGACCAGTGCGGCCAGCGCGTGGTACAGGTTGCGTTTTTCACCCGGCTGTGCGCGGTACAGCGTGCAGGCGCGGCGCGCCAGGCGGCAGCCCAGGGCGGGTTGCCGGTAGGCCCAGAAATAGGCAGCGCGGCTGGACCAGCGGGCCTGCAGGCCGGTGGGTAGTTTGTCGTTGACCAGCGGGGCGGTAGCTTCCCACACATAGCGCCGCTCTCGACGGCGGTCGCTGCTGAGCGCCTCGGCCAGGCCCGGGGCGATAGCTACAGCGCTTTGCGGGTCGTTGTGGATGGCCCAGTTCAGCGCCTCGCGGCCATTGCCAAGGTCGGGTGCCAGCGTGGCATACCAGTCGTCTATGCGCTGCTTGCCGCTGAAAAAGTCCATGTCGGCCTGCTCGAACAGATGGCGCATGGCCAGTGCATGGCGTTGGCGCAGGTCAGGCTCCTCGCTGGCGGCACCGAGCTGCTCCAGTGCAAAGCTGCGCGGGGTGTCTAGCAGGTGGTAGCGCGGTACCTGTTCGTCCTGGTGGGTGCGTTCTGCAATCACCAGGGAGCGGTCCACCAGCGCACCTAGCACGTCCACGACGGACCATTCGTCGAGGCTGTCGTCAGCCACCACCTGCTTAGCCATTTCCAGAGAAAAGCCGCCCACGAAGACGCCGAGCCGGCGGAACACGGTTTGCTCCACGCCATCGAGCAGGCCGTAGCTCCACTCGAGTGCTGCGCGCAGCGTTTTCTGCCGTGCCGGAGCACGCCGGCCGCCGCCATTGAGCAGACGCAGGCGCTGGTTCAGGGAGTTGGCCAGAGGCGCCAGGCCCAGCAGGGGCACGCGGGCTGCTGCCAGCTCGATGGCCAGCGGCAAGCCGTCCAGGCGGCGGCAGATTTCCACCACCGTGTCCAGGTTGTCGGGGCCCAAGGTAAAGCGACGGTCTGCTGCCTGCGCGCGCTGTGCAAACAGGGCTACTGCGCCAAATTCGCGGGCCTCTTCCAGAGCGGCCAGGCGGTCGGGCAGGGCCAGGGCATCCAGCCGGTAGACCCATTCATCGGCCAGTTTGAGTGGCGCCTGGCTGGTGACTAGCACTTTGAGCTGGGGCGCCGCCTGGTGCAGGGCCTGCAGTATGCGGGCAACCTCGTCCAGCAAATGCTCAGCGTTGTCGATGGCTATGAGCATGGACAACGGGCGTACCGCTTCCATCAGGCCTTTGAGCGGGTCACCGTGGCCCGATTGCAGCCCCAGTGCACCGGCAACAGTGCTGGCGACGAATTCGGGTGCGGTTTGTGGTGCCAGATCAACCCAGGCCACGCCATGCTGGTGGGCACTGCGCCGCTCGTGCAGCAGCCACTGCGCCAGCAGCGATTTGCCTATGCCACCTGCGCCCACAATGGTCAACAGGCGGTGCTGGGTCAGCAAGCTGCCCAGATTCGACACGTCGGAGGCGCGGCCGATCAGGGGAGTCAGTACCGAGGGTAGGTGGGTGGCCGCAGGCGCTTCTGTGGCGCTGCTGCTCATGGGCGGCGGTGCAGGCGGTATTGGTGTGCTGGGCGCACCGCTGGCCTCCAGGGCGAAGCGGTAACCGCGCCCTGGGATGGTGACGATGGCCTGCGGTCCCAAGAGTTTGCGCAGTGTGGAAACCTGGGCTTGCAGATTGTTTTCTTCCACTACCAGGCCGGGCCAGGCCATGTCCAGCAATTCGTCCTTGGTGACGACCCGGTCACGGTGCTCTACCAGGGCCATCAACACGTCAAAGGCACGCGCCCCCGGGTTGGTGGCGGTGCCGTCTACAAGAACCATGCGCTGGGAAGGCCGGACCTCGAAGCGGCCAAAACGGTAGCTATTCAACAACTAAGTACCTGCATACAAAAATAGGTCTCTGGATGGCACCCTTCCACCAAAGGGTGGGGGCGCCGGGAAATCGCAGATGGGCCGGGTTTCAGAAGTTTTCAGACCGGTTTCAGGCGATTCAAGGACGTATAAACCGGTTCGGAGGAAAGTCCACCCCTGTCACGGCAGCGACATGTTGCCTGATTGTCAAGGACAAAACGCATGACTCCCGAACCATTTACAACTCGTGACAGCGGATTTTCAGAATCTTTGGGTGATTTTTCACAGTTTCAGTCTAGCCCGCATGCGCACGAACCCCATTACTTTGACCGTCCCGGTCTGGCCTGGATCCTGGCCTGCGTACTGTTTGCCACTGCCGCGGCGCGCTGGCTGCCCCATCTGGCCGAGCCTGCCGGCATGCGTGCCGCGCTGGTAGCCATGGGTTTGAGCACCACAGCATCCAAGCAAGCGATGAGTCTGCCACAGGATGCTGGAACCGGCGGCGCAGCGCGGCAGGCACCTGTGCACGAGAGTGTTACGGCTGCTGTTTTTCGTCAATATTAAGGATGCGAAGCATGCACAGCCTACCTAAGATGGATCGCATCACAGGCCTTGTACGTGGCTTGCGTCTACGGCCACAACACGGCCATTCAGCCCATTTTGAACAGCGTTGGCGGTTTGCGTTTCCATCAATCTCGGGCTTAGGGAGTCTATTTATGTTTGCCAAAAAACCGATCACTGTTTTGATTGCCGAAAGCAATCCCGAGGTATTGCTCAAGTTTGCGGCTGCCATCGAGCAGGACCAGGCGCTGCGCCTGGCTGCCGCTGTATCCACAGGTACTGCTGCAACGGTGGTTGTCGAGCAAAGCATGCCCGACGTCTTGCTGCTGGACCTGGCTTTGACCGATATGCCAGCGGTGGATGTGATCCGCCACATGGCATGGAACCACCCTGGTACCGAGGTGGTGGTACTTACCCAATTTGGCAACGATGAGCAGGTGTTGGCCTGTATCGAGGCCGGTGCGAGCGGTTATTTCTTCAAGGACGCTGCGGAAGATGATCTGGGTTGCTGCATCCATACACTGCGCGCCGGTGGCGCGGCGATCAGCCCGGGTATGGCACGGCGCGTGCTTGGTCGGTTTCGTCTGCGCGCAGGGGTGAGCAGCGTGTCGGCCTGGTCCATGTCGTTGGTGGACTCCATCCACCCGCTATCGGAGCGCGAGGCCGATATTCTGCGCTGGGTTGCGCGTGGGATGTCGTTAGAGCAGATCAGTGAATTGGCAGGTTGCCCGTCGCAAACCCTTTTGTGTCACGTGAAGACGGTGTACGGCAAATTGGCCGCGCAGGCCCGGGGCGATGCAATGGCTTTGTGCCATGAGTCGGAAGCTCGGCAGGACGGCATGGTTTCCTTGCAGCATATTGGTTGACAGGAGTGAACATGCGCACCACAACGGTTCGTCCCAAACCCATGCCCCGCATCCGTGCCAAAAATGGCCCCTGGTGGCCATTGCTAGCCTGGCTGCTGTTTTCTGTCGCGCTGGTAGCGGTGGGTATTTTGCTGACCCCCGACTCAGGCGTTGCTTATGTCGATCAGGGTGTGCCTGCAACCGCAGTCCGGGCCTCGCCTGGCGCAGCCGATGCTGCCGTGCCCATGGCCAGCACGGTATTACTGCCCAACGAGCCTGCAGGCACGCCGGTTGTTTGGGCACCTA
The DNA here is from genome assembly GCA_026400275.1 of Burkholderiales bacterium. Taxonomy (GTDB): domain Bacteria; phylum Pseudomonadota; class Gammaproteobacteria; order Burkholderiales; family Burkholderiaceae_C; genus Rhodoferax_B. Next base: position 26,995 of record JAPLPK010000215.1, on the reverse strand, counting down.
AACTTTAAGAACCTGTTCAAGTTCTCGGCCGCTGCTGAATTGCCGCGCCTGGCCGGTAATGGGGTCGGTGAAGGCAATCGAGCGCGCCAGCAGCTGCAGCGGCGCGCTGAAATCTCCATCGGCCACCGGGAGAAGATCGGGGTACCAGTGGTCATTGCGAATCGGAATGCCCAGGGCTGCCATGTGGATGCGCAACTGGTGGGTGCGTCCGGTCGTGGGGCTTAACTGGTAGCGGGCCCATTCACCCAGTGTTTCCAGCAGGGTGATATGGGTTTCCGCATTGGCTTCGCCGGGCACTTCGTCAGGTGCTTCGCAGTAGCGAAAAAAGGGCTCACTTTGCACGATGCGGCTGCGCCGCACGGCGGGCAGTTCAGCGCGCCAGGGGGCGATAGCCTCGTAGGTTTTATGCACCTGTTGCTGCCGGAATAGCGCGTGGTAGGCATCGCGCTCCGCCGGGTGAATGCAGAACAGTGTGACACCGGCGGTTTCCCGGTCCAGCCTGTGCAGTGGCGCCAGGCTGTCCAGGCCTAGCGCCTGTTTGAGACGCACCAGCACGGTTTCCTGCACATAGCGCCCGCCCGGCACCGTGGGCAAAAAGTGCGGTTTGTCTACGGCGACCAGATGCGCGTCCTGGAACAGCAGCGTGTACTCAAAAGGAATGCGAGGCTCTTCCGCCAGATGGCGGTAGTAGTACAGGCGGGTGTGCGGGCGGTAGGCCGCGTCGGGCAGTACCGGCTGGGCTTGCTCGTCCAGCACCAGGCCGTCTTGCATGCGCTGCAGCCATATTTCGGGCCGTACCGTAGGAAATCTATCCGCCAGGAAATCAATGGCGCGGAGCCAGTCGCCGCCGGACAGCCCCACGCAGCTCGGGCCTACGCCGTTGCGGGTGGGGAGGTGGGCAGGTATCAAACCCGTTGGAACACCAGGTCCCACACGCCGTGGCCCAGCTTGATGCCGCGGTTCTCGAACTTGGTGAGAGGGCGGTACTCGGGCTTGGGGGCGTAGTCGGCGGCCGTATTGCGCAGCAGTGGCTCGGCACCCAGCACCTCCAGCATTTGTTCGGCGTAGTTTTGCCAGTCGGTGGCGCAGTGCAAATAGCCACCTGGTTTTAAGCGCGCGGCCAGCTTGGCTACTAATGGCGACTGCAGTAGCCGACGCTTGTTGTGCTTCTTCTTGTGCCAGGGGTCGGGGAAGAACACGTGGATGCCGTCTAGGCTGGCCAGCGGCAGCATGTGGTCGATGACGTCCACGGCGTCGTGCGAAACGATGCGGATATTCGGTATGGATTGTTCGCCAATGCGTTTCAGCAGGGCACCTACGCCGGGCTGGTGCACCTCGCAGCACAGAAAGTCCTTCTCGGGCAGCACACCGGCGATGTGGGCCGTGGCCTCACCCATGCCAAAGCCGATTTCCAGGATATGCGGGGCACTGCGGCCAAAGGCGGCGTCCAGGTCCAGCGGCGCGGCGCGGTAGGGCAGCAGGAATTGCGGGCCCAGGGTTTCGAAGGCCTTGGTCTGTCCGGTGGTCGTGCGACCAGCGCGGAGCACAAAACTCTTGATGGTCTTGGGATGGGGCACGGCCGGGCGGCCTGCGTCTGCGGGGGGGATGGGGTTTGTTGCGTCGTTCACAGGGTGGGATTGTAGAGAGCGCGCCAGCCCCCTACCCAAGCCGCCAGCGCATCGGCACAGCTGCTGCCCACGGTCGGCAGGCCCAGTACCTGCGCCGCTGCCTGCAAGGCGGCCAGCGGCGCGTCCAGGTCCAGCGCCTGGGCGCCGTTTTGTTTGGACAGCTTTTCGCCATTCGGGCCGCACACCAGCGGCGTGTGCAGGTACTGCGGCGTGGGCAGGCCCAGGGCCTGTTGCAGATGGATCTGGCGCGGTGTGTTGTCGGCCAGGTCCTGGCCGCGCACCACGTGGCTGATGCCCTGGGCGGCGTCGTCCACCACCACGGCCAATTGGTAGGCCCACAGGCCGTCTGCGCGGCGCAAGACGAAGTCGCCGACTTCGGTGGCCAGGTTTTGCTGCTGCAGACCTAGGCGCCTATCGTGCCAGGTCAGGTTGGTGTCTGCTATTTTATTTGTAGCTGCTTGCGCAGGTATTTCAAGCGCTGGCGGGCTATTTCGTTTAAACGCATCGGTGCGCATGCGCCAGGCACGGGCGGGTCGGCCCTGCAGCCCTGCGCGGCAAGTGCCGGGGTAGACCAGTTCGGCATGGCGCTGTCGCGGCTGGCCGTGTGCGGTGCAGGCCGCTTCTATGTCCTTGCGGGAGCAGGCGCAGGGGTAGGCCCAGCGGGTGTGTACCAGGGCGTCCAAAGCCTGCTGGTACAGCGCGCCACGGGTGGATTGGGCGACGGGCGGGGCGTCGGGCACTAGGCAGCAGGCGGCCAGCTGCTGCAGTATCAGTGTGCTGGCGCCTGGGATGCAGCGCGGCGTGTCTACGTCTTCTATGCGCACCAGCCAGGTACCGCCGTGGGCTCTGGCGTCCAGCCAGCTGGCCAGTGCGGCCACCAGCGAGCCCGCATGCAACAGGCCGGTAGGCGAGGGCGCAAAGCGCCCGGTGTAGGTCGGCAAGCTACCCGTCAAGCGACTGGTTAAGCAATAGCGAGCGCCATCTCCAGGCCGGAGATGAAAGCGTCTTCCACCCGGTGGCCAATGCACCAGTCGCCGCAGGCACCAATCGCGGATTTGTCATCCCACAGATGGCTTTGGCCCAGGGGTTGCACGGTTTGCGCATAGCGCCAGCGGTGGACGGCAGCAAAGTTTGGTTCGGCGCGGATACCGGTGACCTCGGTGAAGGCTTTCAGCAGCTTGGCCTGTACACGGGCGCTGTCGTCTTCCAGGTGTTCGAGAGACCAGGCAGCACTGGCCTGCACCGTCCAGCGCTCTACGCCGCCACGGCCGGGCTTGCTGGACTCGCGTGCCAACCAGGCGATGCGGTGGTGGTTGCTGCGGGCGGCATTCCACTGCGGGCCCAGGTGCGCCATGGTGGGTTGCACGGCCTGGGGGAAGGCCAGCATCAGGGTCCAGCAGGGGGCGACCTGCACGCGGCGTATGTCGCGCACCAGGCGCGCTGCCTGCGCGGATTTTTGCAGCAGGTCTTCGGTTTGCGGGTGCGGCATGGCCAACACCACGGCGTCAAAGCCGGAGAACACGTGCTGGGCCTCGGGCGACCCTGGCATGCCGGTGGTGCGCAGCTGCCATTGCTTTTTGTTCAACGGGTCGCGTTCGATGCGGGTGACCTGGGTTTCCAGCTCCAGGCGCTGGTCGTCCAGCAAGGGCTTGGCCCAGTGCTTGGCCAGGGCATTCATGCCCGGTGTGGGAACCCAATGCGGGTCGCGCGATGGCAGGGCGGCAGCGGCGACACGGCCAAAGGTGTCCAGCACCCGCACCGAGCTGGCGCTCCAGGGGCGGCAAATGCCTTTGGCGGTCTCCAGCGCCAGGGCAAAGCGCGGGTCGCGCACGGTGAAATACTGGGTGCCGTGGTCGAAGGTGCCGAAGCTGCTGCTACGGGTGGACATGCGCCCGCCCACGCCTCGGCTTTTGTCGAACAGGGTGACGTTGTGGCCTGCTTGCATCAGGGTCCTGGCGCAAGTGATACCGGCTATGCCTGCACCCACAACGGCGATCTGGCGCGGAATAAAGGAAGAGCTGGTCTTTGTCATGTTGGCTTTCTTCTTGGTGTGGATGTCGAAACCAGCCCCACTGTACAACTGTTGCGCAGGCGTTCTGCGGAACATCTCAATTGCTGGCCTGGCGGTCCAGCAGGGCCTTGCGGGTGGTCGGGCTTTTCAGCTGCTGCAGCCACCATTGCAGGGCGCGTCCCTGGGCGCCGCCGGTGTCGGCCCGCCAGGCGTAGCTGACGTGGATGACGCGGCTGGGGCGCTCCACCTCACGGCTCACCAGGCGCCCGGTTTCCAGGTACGGGCGTGCCAGGCCTTCGGGTAGAAAGCCGCCGCCCAGGCCGCGCAAATGGGCTTCCAGTTTGGCGCGCATGCTGGGCACGGTGAATACATCCTGCCCACCCAGTAGCCCTAGGGTGAGGGCGTTGCCACGCTGGGTGGAGTCGGCCACGGCCACCGCACGGTGCTGCTGTATCAGCACGTCGCTGAGTGGCTCAGGTGCGTTGGCCAGCGGGTGGTGCGGCGCCACTGCGTAAATGAAATGCATGTCGCCCAGGCGTTCACCCAGGATGTTGCTATTGGTGTTGGTTTCCATGGCCACGCCGATGGACAGGTCGGCAATGCCGGAGACCAATGCCTCCAGCGTGCCGTACAGCACTTCTTCGCGGATCTTCAGCCGGGTGGGCGGGTTCAGGGCAAAGAAGGCTTCACACAGCTCCAGCACGGTGCTACGCGAGATCACGCTGTCTACCGCAATGGTCAGCTGCGGCTCCCAGCCCGTGGCGACCCGTTTCACGCGGTTGGCTACTGCCGAAATATCGTCCAGCAGACGCCGCCCTTCACGCAATAGCTCGGCGCCAGCGACGGTGAGCTTGGCCTGGCGCGAGCTGCGGTCAAACAGCAGCACGTCCAGCGCGTCTTCAATCTGCCGCACCCGGTAGGTGAGGGCGCTGGGCACCATGCCCAGGCTGCGCGCCGCGGCCGCGAAGCTGCCCTCTGCGTGGATCGTGACCAGCATGGACAAGGCTTCGGGTGTCAGTACATCGCGTGCGTTTTGCATGGTCCGTTATTTTCCATTGAAATTTTTCGAATGATGCCATCAAACGGTGTGGACGGCCAGCAGGGTGCTCAGGTCTAAAGTTCACCCCATGGATTCGACAGCCGAATCCCCACTACCAGGAGATGAAAATGCTCACGATTCGCAAATCACAAGACCGTGGCCATGCAGACCATGGCTGGTTGAAGTCCCACCACAGCTTCTCGTTTGCCGGCTATTACGACCCGGAGCACATGGGCTGGGGCAATTTGCGCGTGATCAATGAGGACACCATCACACCGGGCTCGGGCTTTGGCACCCACGGGCACCGCGACATGGAAATCATCAGCTATGTACTGCAGGGCGAGTTGGCCCATCGCGACAACATGGGCAACGTCAAGGGCATTCCGCCTGGCGATGTACAGCGCATGAGTGCAGGCCGGGGCGTGCAACACAGCGAGTTCAACCACGCGCCGAATGCGAGCACGCATTTCTTGCAGATCTGGATCACGCCGAATGTGACCGGCATCCAGCCCAGCTACGAGCAAAAGACCTTTGCTGAATGCGAAAAGCGCGGGGCCTTGCGTCTGGTGGCCTCGCCCGACGGCGCCAACAGCTCGGTAACCATCCATGCCGATGCGGCGGTGTATGCGGGCTTGTTCGATGGCGATGAATCTGCGACGCTTGCGCTGGACCCGGCGCGCAAGAGTTATGTGCATGTGGTGCGCGGTGCGCTGGAGGTCAACGGCAAGCCGCTGGCTACTGGCGACGCGGCACTGATCGAGAGCGAGTCTTCATTGACGCTCACCCATGGCAAGCAGGCCGAAGTACTGGTCTTTGACCTGGCTGCCTGAATTTTTAAATCTATTTACTGAAAGAAAACACCATGTTCAAAACTCTGCAAACCCCCCTGAGCTTCATTGGCCGTATTTTGTTGGCCGCCCTGTTTCTGCCCGCCGGCATAGCCAAGATCACTGGCTTCGCCGGCACTGTGGGCTACATCAGCTCGGTGAACATGCCTTTTCCTACGTTGAGCGCGTTGTTCGCCATCCTGTTTGAAGTGGGTGGTGGTCTGGCCTTGGTCTTTGGTCTGGGTACCCGTTGGGCGGCTTTGGCCTTGTCGGTCTTCACCCTGGTGGCCAGCTTCTTCTTCCACGCATTCTGGGCCGTGCCGGCCGAAGCCGCGATGGTGACGCAGCTGCTGTTCATCAAGAACATCGCCGTGGTGGGTGGCCTGCTGACACTGGCCGCCTGGGGCCCCGGTGCTTGGAGCCTGGATGCCCGTAACGGCAACTAAATCCCGTTAAAGTATTCGCGAATTTCTCGTGTGCCTTGTGTTTAACTTTTCAAGAAAGTAACTTGTATGACTAAGACTGTTGTTGTTTACCACTCTGGCTACGGCCACACCCAACGCGTTGCCCAGGCCGTGGCCGAAGGCGCTAATGCCGAGCTGATCGCCATCGACGCCGAGGGCAATGTGTCCGAAGCGGGCTGGGCCACGATCGGTGCAGCAGACGCCATCATCTTCGGCACGCCCACCTACATGGGTGGCCCGAGCTGGCAGTTCAAGAAGTTTGCCGATGCGACCAGCAAGGCCTGGTTCACCGGCGCCTGGAAGGACAAAGTGTTTGGCGGCTTTACCAACAGCGCCAGCTTCAACGGCGACAAGCAAGTCACCTTGATCTATCTGCAAACCCTGGCATCGCAACAAGGCGGCATTTGGGTCAGCCTGGGCCAAATGCCCAGCAACACCAAGGCCGCGACCCGCAACGACCTGAACAACCTGGGTGGCTCGGTCGGCGTGCTGGTGCAGTCCCCATCGGATTCCAGCCCCGCAGAAATGTCGCAAGGTGACCTGGACACCGCCAAGAACTACGGCAAGCGTGTGGCAGACATCACCGCCAAGTTCAAGGCATAAACTGCCAGTTTGGTAAAACCTAAACGCCAGGCCATTCGGCCTGGCGTTTTCATTAGCAAACCAGGAGCCGACCTATGGGAATCGAACATCAGCTGACAGGCCACATCAAGGATTTGGGTGAAGGCTTTATGGTGCGGCGTTTGCTGCCATCGGCACGGCGCCAGTCGGTCGGCCCCTTCCTGTTTTTTGACCATTTCGGTCCGGTCACCATTCCGCCTGGTGGCGGGCATGCGGTGCGCCCGCATCCGCACATCGGCCTGGCGACGGTGACCTACTTGTTCGAAGGCGCGATGATGCACCGTGACAGCCTGGGCGTGGTCCAGCAGATCGAGCCCGGCGCCATCAACTGGATGACCTCCGGGCGCGGCATCGTGCATTCCGAGCGCCCGCCACCGGCGCTGGCCGAGTCCACCTATGTCAACCACGGCCTGCAACTGTGGGCGGCCTTGCCTCAGGCGTTTGAAGAGGTAGAGCCCAGCTTCAACCACACGGCGGCGGCCGATATTCCCGAACTTACGTTGGGCGACGCCGATATCCGTGTGCTGGTGGGCCAGGCCTGGGGTCTGCGTTCGCCCGTACCCACATTCGCCTCCACCCTGTACCTGGACATTAGGCTGTCCGCTGGCGGCACGTTCGAGTTGCCCCCGCTAGAGCAGGAACTGGCGCTGTACTGCGTGGATGCCCAGCTGGAAGTGGACGGCACCGTGCTGCCATCACACACCCTGGCGCTGCTCGCGCCCGGAGTGACCACCACCATCCGCAGCACAGCAGCCGCGCGCTTGGTGGTGCTGGGTGGTGATGCACTGGACGGCCACCGCTTCATCAGTTGGAACTTTGTCTCCAGCCGCAAGGAGCGCATTCTGCAGGCCCAGGACGACTGGGAAGCGCAGCGCATGGGCCAGGTGCCGGGTGAAACGGAATTCATCCCGCTGCCACCTCGCCACCCTTAGCCGCCTTTAGCCACCTTCGGCTTGCTCAGCCCCCAGGCGACGCCCGCCAATGCCACCAGGCCGCCGACGGCGTGGTAGGTGTGCAGCTCTTCCCCCAGCAGTGCCCAGGCCGCCAGCGCCACTAGTACGGGCAGCAGGTTCATGGTCATGGTGGCGCGGGCCGCCCCCCAGAACTTGATGCCCGTCATCCAGAAAAACGGCGCGCCTATGGAGGCCGGAATGGCGGCATACAGCACCAGCGGCGCATTGGCCGCGGTGATGGGCGATATATGGCTACCCAACCAGAACGGCAGCAGGCACAGGATGCCCATAGCAATCTGCGCGTACAGCTGCTGCCAGGTGGACAGGGGCAGGTTCCAGCGCTTGAGCAGCACGCCGTACAACGCGTTCGACGACACGGCCACCAGCATCCACACATCCCCCACTTGCACCGAGCCCTGTAGTAGGGCCCATGGTGCGCCGTGCGTGGTCAGCACCAGCAGGCCCAGCAAAGAAGCCGCTATGCCCACCAGCTTGCGTGCGGACAGCGCTTCTCCCGCCATGGCGCTTGCCAGCAGTGCCGACAACAGCGGCATGCAGGCCACGATGGCGCCCATGTTCACGGCTGTGGTGGTTCTGGCGGCTTCATAGGCCAGGCTTTGGTAGGTGGCCATGCCCAGGCCGCCCAGCACGGCCAGTTTGGGCAGATGCTGCAGGATGGTGGCGCGGTGCTGCCAGGCGGCGCGCCCGAGAAACGGCGTCAGTATCAAAAACGCCAGCAGCCAGCGGTACAGGGCGATGGAGGCTGGCGCAATCACCGCAGCCGCCGCCTTGGTGACGATGGTGTTGCCGGTCCACAGCAGCACGGCCGCCAGCGGCGCAAGTGCGGCACCCTGGAAGCTGCTGGAGGAGGTTGGCGCGGAAGAGGCGGTGGTCATACGGTTGCCTTGTGGGTATCAAGTTGGGCCCATTCTTGATTGTTTCGATGCATCAATAAAGTGCAAGCTTCGATCTATATCCATGCAAGCTGTGCATGTATGCAGGAGAATTACCGCACCATGGACCTGAACCATCTGATCGATCTGGACGCCTTACTCAGTGAAGGCAGTGTGGCCGGCGCGGCCAAGAAGCTGCACCTTAGCGCACCCGCCATGAGCCGGCGCCTCGCGCATCTGCGCCATGCCCTGGGCGACCCGCTGTTTGTGCTGGCCGGCCGCCGCCTGGTGCCCACCGCCCGGGCGCTGGACCTGCGGGAACGGGTGCAGGCCGCGATGGAGGATGTGCGCGGCATTCTGGCGCCGCCGGTGGTGGACTTCAGCCGCCTGGAACGTACGCTGACGCTGCGCGCCAACGACGGCTTCATCGGCGCCTGGGCGCCCCGGCTGCTGGCGCGTACCCTGGCCGAGGCACCCGGCGTGCGCCTGCGCTTTGTGCCCCGTACTGATACGCATATGGAGCAGCTGCGCAGTGGCGAGATCGACCTGGACCTGGGCGTGCTGCACGCGCCCGCACCGGAAATCAAAAGCCAGCTGCTCATGCGGGTCGGCTTTGTGGGTGTGGTGCGGGCCGGCCATGCCTTGCAGCAGCTGGCCACAGTGGATGTGGCAGCCTTCACCCACTGGCCGCATGTGACGCCCTCGCGGCGCGGGCGCGCCCACGGCTCCATCGACGAGGCCCTGCAGGCCGTGGGCGCGCAACGCCAGGTGGTGGCGGTGGTGCCGGGCTTCCAGACGGCGTTGGCCATGGTGCAGGCATCGGACTGCATAGCCGTGATGCCGGAGCCCTTTGCGCGTTGGAATGCCGGGGCCGACCAGTTTTTCATTTTTGCGCTGCCGGTGGCGACGCAGGCCGTGGACATTGCTCTGAGTTGGCACCCGCGCATGCACGGCGACCCGGTGCACTGCTGGCTGCGCGAGCATGTACGTGCAGTTACCGCCAGCGCCTGGCCTGCAGAAATTTATAAGAAATAGGCCTGCAGCGCAGAATTTACCTGCGCAGGTAGCTCTTATTTGTATAGCATGGGGCTGCGGAAAATTCGCTACCCCAAACCGGCGCCCGGCTCCATAATCCGCGCCATGGGCCACACCGTAAGCATTGTTGGCGACGGCAATACCGTCGTCCAAATCGAAGGTGACAACAACATCGTGCAGCTGGGCCGCGCGCATCTGGTGCTGACCCGGTTCGAGGCGTTGCGCGGCCTGGATAACCCGCTAAACCAGCTCACCCCCTACGCACGCTCCACGCCCCTGCTGGGCCGCGATGTGGAAATGGCCAGCCTGCGCAGCTTTTTACAAGACGCCAGACCCATTAGCGTGCGGGTCATGGTGGGCAGCGGCGGCAGCGGCAAAACCCGGCTGGCGCTGGACCTGTGCGACAGCCTGGCGCAGGAGGGCTGGAACACCGGTTTCGCCACCGGCGCCGAGCTAGACCGCTTTGTGGCCCAGCAAAACCTCAGCACCTGGCGCTGGCAGAAGCCCACGCTGGTGGTAATTGACTACGCCGCCGCCAAGGCCGAGACCCTGAAGACCTGGCTGTCCGAGCTGGCCGACCGCAGCCAGCCCGCGCCTTACCCATCGCATCCGCTGCGCCTGCTGCTGCTGGAGCGCCATGCCGACCCGCAGGGCGGCTGGTGGCAAACCGTGTTTGGTGGCGATGCGCGCCAGTACGCCCGCCAGGCCCTGCTGGACCCGCCCGTGCCGGTGGAAATCCGCCGCCTGGTGGCGCAGCAGGACCGGCTGGCACTGCTGCGCAATATGCTGGACCAGCAGGCCATCTGGCTGCCGCTAGACGGGCCCGTGCTGCAGGCCGAGTTGATGGCCGCGCCCTGGGGCGGCGACCCGCTGTTTTTGATGATGGCCGCCCTGCATATGGCCAGGCTGGGCCATGCCCAGGCCTTGTCCCTGGGGCGCACCGACCTGGCCATGGCGGTCGCGGGCTGGGAGGTGCAGCGCCTGCAGAAAATGGCCCAGGCGCAGCACCTGGACCCGGCCTGGGTGCTGCATCTGGCCGCCTGCGCCACGCTGGCCCAGGGGCTGGAGCACAAAGCGTTTATTGCGTTCGCGGTGTCTGAGAAGGCCGTCTCCGGCTGGGAGGGCGCACCACCCGCCGTGGCCAAGCTGCTGGAGCAAGCCCTGCCGCAGCCCGGCGGCATCGCCCCCGTGACCCCCGACCTGATAGGCGAAGCCCTGGTGCTGCAGGTGCTGCGCGACGACCCGGACGCCGTGCAGCGCTGCTACGCCGCTCTGGGCCAGAAAGTGGCCGAGGCTGCAGTCCGCTGCGCGCAGGACTTTGCCGCCGAGTCACCGCTACCACTGCAGTGGCTGAATGCCATGGTAGATGCGGCCCAGCAGGATGTGCCTGCGCTAGTGCAGCTGCTGTTCAGCCTGCCCATGGGAAGCGTGGTGCTGGGCGATGTCAGCCTGCGGGTGGCGCAATGCCTACAGGCCCAATGCGCTGCCGACCCCGCTGCGAACCTCGGTCTGCAGGCGGCGGCGTTGCTGAGTCTGTCTCTTGCACAGTCTCAGGTGGGCCAGCCCGAGGCCGCGTTGTTGGCCGCGCAGCAGGCCGAGGCGCTGTACCGCCGTCTCGCGGAGCAGCAGCCTGACGTATTCACCGCCGATCTGGGCCGGGCTCTGAACAACCTGGCGTTCATGCACAGCAACCTGGCGCAGGCGAAGGCCGCTGTGCTGGCGGGGCTGCAGGCCGTGGCGCTATACGCCGGCCTGGTGGCACAGCAACCCGAGGCCTTTACGCCAGACTGGGCTGTAGCCCAGCTGAACCTGGCGAAGGCGCAGATCGAGTTGGGGCAGCTGGGGGAGGCTCTGCACACCGTGAATCAATCCATCATCCTGTACCGTGGCCTGGTAGAGCAGCAGCCGGATGTGTACAGCATGAATCTGGCCAGGTCGCTGAACAACCTGGCCTATATCCACAGCCAGCAGGGCCAGTCGCAGGCGGCCTTGCAGAGTGCCCTGGAGGCTGTGGAGCTGTACCGCACCCTGGCCGCACAGCGGCCCGACTTATTTACCTCCGAGCTGGCGTTTTCGCTGTTCAACCTGACCAAATCGCAGGTCGAGCTGGGCCAGTTTCAAATGGCTTTGCCCGTGGCCCAGGAGGCACTGGATTTGCACCAGCAACTGGCCCGGCAGCGGCCGGAGGTGTTTTTGTCGCTGCTCGCACGGTCGCAGACGAATTTGTCGTACATCCACAGCGCATTGGGCCAGCATGCAGAGGCTTTGCAGTCGGCGCAGCAAGCGGTGGACGCCTACCACCAGCTGGCATTGCAGCGGCCCGAGGTGTTCCAGCCCGACCTGGCCATAGCCTTGCTGAATTTGACCAAATCACAAGTGGAGTCCGGCGAACCTGCCGCCGCCCTGCAGTCGGCACAAGAAGCCGCCGACCTGTATCGCAGTCTGGCCCGGCGCGCACCGGATGTATATACCCCTGAGCTGGGCAAGGCGCTGAGCAATCTGGCGGGTATGCAGCTGGCCAATGGCTTGGTGGACGCCGCTGTGGAAACAGCGCAGCAGGCGACCGTGTTGCACCAAGGGCTGGAAGTGGCGCGGCCTGGCGTGTTTTCTGCGGACTGGGCCAGAGCGCTTTTCATCCTCTCCAGAGCCCATGCCACGCAGGAACAGTTCGGTGCGGCCCGGCAGGCGGCGCAGCAGTCTGTGGATCTGTACCGCCCCCTGGCGGTGCAGCTGCCCGATTTGTATGGCCCCGACCTGGCCCGGTCGCTGTATTTGCTGGCCGTGTGTATCCACAGGCAAGCGGGCGAGGACGCTAGCAGCGCACCGGCCGTAGCCCAGTCGGCGGTGCAGGTTCTGTTGCCGCATTTTCTACAGCGGGCCGAGGCCTATGTGGCGCTGATGCAGCCTTTGTTGAGCGACTACTTTGCGCTATGCCAGGCCGCAGGCCAGGAGCCGGACCAGGCGCTGCTGGCACCGCTGCAGCCTTTTTTCGCCCAAACCGATGAGGACGCACCGCCATGATCGACCCCGCAACCCTTTCCGCCCTGGTCAGCAGCACCGTGGCGCTGCTGTCGCCCCTGTTGGCCAAGGCCGTGGACAAAGGCGCCGAGGAGCTGGGCAAGTCAGCTATGGGCGCATTGCTGGACAAGTTCAAGCAGCGCCTGGGCGGCACGCCGGCCGAAAAACCACTGCAAGACCTGGCCAAGCAACCCGAAGATGCCGACAACCAGGCCGATCTGCGTAAGCAGCTCAAGGCGGCGGTGCAGGCCGACCCGGCCCTGGCGGCTTTCCTGCAGCAGTGGCTGGAGCAAGGGAGCCAGCAGGCCCAGGCCCAGGGCATCACACTGACGACGACGGTGACCGGCAACGACAACAGCACGGTTGTTGTTCAAGGCTCCAACAACTCCGTATCCAAATGATGATGCTATTGGATTGATAGCTGCCAGCGCAGGTATCTTCTGCGCTAGCGGCATAAAAGGCTTGAAACCTAAATCTTCGCGCCTGCCAAGTCGCTGGCCGACAGATCGGCCTCCAGCGTGCGCCGCTCGTCAAACACAAAGCAGCTGCCGTGGTAGTGGCTGCCATCGGTTTCCTCGAAGTACTTGAGGATGCCGCCCTCCAGCTGGTACACATGCTCCAGCCCCTGCTCGCGCATCAGGATGGCGGCTTTTTCGCAGCGTATGCCGCCGGTGCAAAAGCTCACCACGGTCTTGTCCTGCAGCTCGGCCTTGTGGGCCTGCAGGGCAGGTGGGAACTGGCTGAACTTGTCGATGCGCCAGTCGATGGCGTCGTCAAACGTGCCGTGGTCCACCTCGAAGGCATTGCGCGTGTCCAGCGTGACCACGGGGCGGCCTTCGTCGTCCACGCCCTGGTCCAGCCAGCGTTTCAGCGTGGCGGCGCTGACCGAAGGGGCGCGGCCATCGGGCCGGCTGAAGTCGGGCTGGATGGTGGGGCAGTCCATACGGATGATTTCGTTCTTCACCTTCACCAGCATTTTCTTGAAGGGCTGGCTGGCCGACCAGCTTTCCTTGGGCGCCAGGTCGGTAAAGCGCGGGTCCTGCTGCAGGCGGTCCACAAAGGCGCGCACAGCGGCCTCGGGCGCGGCCAGGAACAGGTTGATGCCTTCGCCGGCCAGCAGGATGGTGCCCTTGAGCTCTAGCTCCAGGGCCCAGGCGTGCAGCTGCTCGCGCAGGGCTGCCGCGTCGGGCAGGGGGACGAATTTGTAGGAGGAGATGTTCAGGATGGAGTTCACCCGCTGATTTTAAGAGCCTGCTTTCAGACCTGGCCCGGCACCTAAAATGGCTGGATGTTTGTTCACCTCCGCCTCCATACCGAATTTTCCGTCGTTGACGGCACCAACCGCATCGACGAAGTCGTCAAAGCCGCCGCCAAGGACCAGCAGCCCGCGCTGGCGATTACCGACCTGAGCAATCTGTTCGGCGCGCTCAAGTTCTACAAGGAAGGCCGGGGCAAGGGCGTCAAACCCATCATCGGGGCCGAGATTTTTCTGGAAGGCCAGGGCCTGGACCTGACGGCGCTGAGCCGCGTCATCGTGCTGGTGCAGAACAAGCAGGGCTACCTGAACCTGTCTGAGCTGCTGGCGCGCGGCTTTACCCAGAATATTGTGAAGAACCAGGCGGTGATCAAGCTCGCCTGGCTGCAGGAGCTGAACGAGGGGCTGATCTGCCTCTCTGGCGCGCAGGCCGGCCCGGTGGGCCAGGCTCTGGTGCAGGGCGATACCGCGCGGGCCGAAGAGGCGGCACTGCAGTTTGCCGCGCTGTTCCCCCAGCGCTTTTACCTGGAGCTGCAACGCGCCGGCCGGCCGGAAGACGAGGCCCAGGTGGCGGGCGCGGTGCAGCTGGCGGCCCGCTTGCAGCTGCCGGTGGTGGCCACCCACCCGGTGCAGTTCGCCGAGGTGGATGACTACGACGCCCACGAGGCCCGGGTGTGCATTTCTGAAGGCGAGATTCTGGGCAACCAGCGCCGGGTGCGCCGGTTTACCCGTGAGCAGTATTTCAAAACCACGGAGCAAATGCTGGCCTTGTTTGCTGACCTGCCTTCTGCGGTGGCCAACACGCTGCAGATCGCCAAGCGCTGCAACCTGAGCCTGGTGCTGGGCAAGCCGCAGCTGCCGGACTTCCCCACGCCCCTGGTGGACGGCGTGCGTATGACGCCCGAAGACTATTTCCGCTATGCCTCGCACGAGGGGCTGAAAGAACGCCTGCTGCACCTGTACCCAGACGCGGCCAAGCGCGAGGCCGAGCGCCCGCGCTATGTGGAGCGGCTGGAGTTTGAGATCACCACCATCTTGAAGATGGGCTTCCCGGGTTACTTTTTGATCGTGGGCGACTTCATTAACTGGGCCAAGCTCAATGGCTGCCCGGTGGGGCCGGGCCGGGGCTCTGGTGCCGGCTCGCTGGTGGCGTATGCGCTGAAGATTACCGACCTGGACCCGCTGCAGTACAAGCTGCTGTTCGAACGCTTCCTGAACCCGGAGCGGGTGTCCATGCCCGACTTCGACATCGACTTCTGCCAGAGCAACCGCGACCGCGTGATCGACTACGTGAAGGAAAAATACGGCAAGAACGCCGTGAGCCAGATCGCCACCTTCGGAACCCTGGCCGCCAAGGCGGCCATCCGCGACGTGGGCCGTGTCATGGACATGAGCTACAACTTCTGCGACGGCATCTCCAAGCTGGTGCCCGGCAAACCCGGCATGTCGTACACGCTGGCCTATCCGCCCGAACCCAAAAAGGACGGCGACAAGAACAACTACGCGCTGGAGCTGGAGCCCCTGCTGTACGAGCGCGTGCGCACCGAGGAAGACGTCAAGACCGTCATCGAAATGGCGCAAAAGCTGGAGGGCATGACCCGCAACATCGGCATGCACGCCGGCGGCGTGCTGATCGCCCCAGGCAAGCTCACCGACTTCTGCCCGCTGTACCAGCAGCCCGGCAGCGAGTCGGCCGTGAGCCAGTACGACAAGGACGACGTAGAGGCCATCGGCCTGGTGAAGTTCGACTTCTTGGGCCTGGCCACGCTGACCATTCTGGAGATTGCCAAGGAGTTCATCATCCTGCGCCACCCGGGCCAGGAGAACTTTGCCTTCGAGAACATCCCGCTGGACGACAAGCCCACCTACAAGCTGTTTTCTGACGGCAAGACCGAAGCCGTGTTCCAGTTTGAAAGTACCGGCATGCAGCGCATGCTGAAAGACGCCAAGCCCAGCCGGCTGGAAGACCTGATTGCGTTGAACGCGCTGTACCGACCCGGCCCTATGGACCTGATCCCCAGTTTCGTGGCGCGCAAGCATGGCCGCGAGGAAGTGGAGTACCCGCACCCGGCGGTGGCCGAGATGCTGAGCGAAACCTACGGCATCATGGTCTACCAGGAGCAGGTGATGCAGACCGCGCAGATTCTGGGCGGGTACTCGCTCGGCGGCGCGGACATGTTGCGCCGCGCCATGGGTAAGAAGAAGGCCGAGGAAATGGCCGAGCACCGCGAGAAGTTCCGCGCCGGTGCCCTGGCCACCCACAACATCCCGCAGGCCAAGGCCGACGAAATCTTCGACTTGATGGAGAAGTTCGCCGGCTACGGCTTCAACAAGTCCCACGCTGCCGCCTACTCGCTGCTGGCGTACCACACGGGTTGGCTGAAGGTGCATTACCGCGCCGAATTCTTCTGCGCCAACTTGACGGTGGAAATGGACGACACCGACAAGCTCAAGCTGCTGTTTGAGGACGCGGTGAAGATGGGCCTGGGCTTCGAGCCGCCCAACATCAACCTGGGCCGCTACCGCTTCGAGCCGGTGACTGACAAGCTGATCCGCTACGGCCTGGGCGCCGTCAAGGGCTCGGGCCAGCAGGCCATTGAGGCCATCGTGGCGGCGCGCGAAGCCGGCGGGCCGTTCAAGAGCCTGTTCGACTTCTGCGTGCGGGTGGATAAATCCAAGCTGAACAAGCGCACGGTGGAAGCACTCATCAAGGCCGGTGCCTTCGACGCCATCGAGATCAACCGCGCAGCGCTGATCGCCTCCATTGACCGGGCCTTTGCCTTCGCAGCGGCCACGCTGGCGAATGCCGACCAGGGCGGCCTGTTCGACATGCTCGAAGACGATAGCCACGGCTCCAGCACGCAGGAGCCGGACCTGGTCGAAACCCCAATGTGGGGCATCAAGGAGCGGCTGACGCTGGAGAAAACGGCGGTGGGCTTCTACCTGTCGGGCCATTTGTTCGACGAGGTGCGCAAAGAGGTGCGCCGCTTCGCCAAGCGCGAGATTGCCGACGCGGTGGACAGCCGCGACATCGTCATGCTGGCCGGCATCATCAGCGACCTGCGCGTCATCAACGGCCAGCGCGGCAAGCTGGGCCTGTTCCGGCTGGACGATGGCTCCGCAATGATCGACGCCCGCGTCAGCGATGCGTTGATGCAGGCCAACAAAGACCTGTTCAAGGACGATGAACTCATCATCGCCATGGGTAAGGTGCAAACCGACCGCTTCGGCGGTGGCGGCCTGCAGATGAGCATTACCGAGGCCTGGAGCCTGGCCACTGCGCGTTGCCGATACGCCAAGTTCCTGCGTCTGCAGCTGCCGCCCAACGCCACCGGCTCCGGCCTGGACATTGCCAAGCTGGTGAAGGACTTCCCGCCGGTGCGCGAAACCACCGAGCAGGGCGACGTAGTGCATGGCCTGTCGGTGCGCCTGTCGGTACAGCGCCAAACCCCGCAGGGCGTTGCCGTAGCCGACCTGCTGCTGGGCGACAAGGCCCGTTTCTTCCCCACCGACGCGGCACTGGCCCAGTGCCTGGCGCAGGCAGCGCAGGCCGTGGTGGCCTACGAGGAGTAGGGCGCCTGCTGTGTTTTGCTATTGAATAAATAGCTGCTGCCGCAGGTATTACCTGCGCTAGCGGCCTTTTTTGTCTATAGCCGCCCGCACCGCATCGGCCACACTCCAGAAGCAAACGGTGCTGGCGCTGGGGCCTGGCCCGCGCAGCAGCAACTCGCGCACGCTTTCTTTCACCCGGGCTAGCAGCAGGCGGTGGCCTGTGCGCAGGGCCCAGTCGTGGAATTCGGCCAGGGTCTCTACGGCGGTGCTGTCCAGGTCGGTGCTTTCTTCCAGGCTGAGCACAATGGTCAGCGGCACCGGCTGGGCTTCGGCCAGCCTGCGCACCTCGGCCAGGATCTGCTCGGCATTGGCAAAGAACAGCGGCGCCTCGGGGCGCACCACCAGCACGCCGGGGTGCAGTTGGGCCTCCGGGTGGCGGGCCGCGTCGATGAAGTCGTGCGTTCCCGGCAGCTCGCCCAGCACGCTGACCCTCGTTTGCGAAAAGCGCCGCACGGCCGCCACGATGGACAGCAACACGGCCAGCATCATGCCTTGCAACACCCCCAGGGCGATGACGGCCAGCACGGCGCAAATGGCCAGCACCTCGTCCCGTCCCAGGCGCCACAGGGTCAGCAAGGGGCGCGGGTTGAGCGCATGCGTCAGGGCCGACACCACCACTGCCGCGAGCACCGGCTGTGGCAGCAGGGCCAGCCAGGGGCCGGCCAGCAGCACCAGCACAAAAATGACCAGGGCGGCCAGCAGTCCGGCGGACTTGCCTTGTGCTCCGGCATCCTCGTTGGCAACGCTGGCAGAAAATCCGGCCCCTACCGGCAAGCCCTGGAAGATGCCCGACGCCAGGTTGGCCGCGCCCAGGGCCGCCAGTTCGCGGTTGGGCTCCACCGCGTCGTTGTGCTTGAGTGCCAGCGTGCGTATCGAACCCCAGGACTCGGCGTACAGAATCACCACCAGCGGCACCGCCAGCTCGGCCACCCGCAGCCAGGCGTTGCGGTCTAGTGCCGGCCAGGCCAGATGGATGTGGCCCATGTCGATGTCGCCCACCAGGGGCACGCCGTGCGCCGGCAGGTCCAGCAGCGCCGCAGCGGCCATTCCCAGCAGCATCACGGCAAACGCGGCGGGAAACAAGGCGATGCGTTTGAGCAGCTGCAGGCAGACATAGGCCCCGCAACCCAGGCCTAACGTCCAGGGGTTCCAGGCCGGCAGATCCTGCAGCAGCTGCCACAGAATCTGAGGGGCGCTGCTGCCATGCGCGGCCACACCCGCGATATGCGGCAGCTGCTTGATGACGATGGTGACGGCCAGGCCAAAGGCAAAGCCGCGCAGCACCGGCCGCGAGATGAAGGCCGCCAAGTGGCCGATGCGGGCGGCTGCACTCAGTGCAAACAATGCGCCTACCAGCAGCACCATGGCCGATGACAATATCAGCGCGCTGGTGGTGTTGAAGCCCGCCGCCACCAGTGTGGCAACCGCTGCGGCCAGGATGGTGGCCGACGAAGAAGTGGGCGACACGATGGCGTACCGGCTACCGCCCAGAGCTGCATACGCCAACAGCCCAGCCACGCTGGAGACGATGGCGTGTTGTGGCGCCACACCGGCAATGCCTGCGTAGGCAATGGCTTCGGGGATCAGCAGCCCTGCCACCGACAGGCCGGCCACCGCATTGCGCAGGCGTGAGGGGCTGGCGTCGTCTGGAGTTTGGTGTTCTTGCGGGTCCATCGGATATGTCTTTGTTGGTTTTCTTGGTAGCTGTGGCCATTACACACTAGCCGCTTGAAGGGGCATATATGCGGATGCTGGGTCATTCAAAATACTGTATATTTAACCAGTATTTTAAAGATTTACCCCATGCCCGGCAACACCGTTCCCTTTCTCGACACCGTCTGGCGCGCCAGCGAGTTGAGCCTGGGCGCCATAGTCACCGTGTCTAGCGGCCATGCGCTGCTGGATGCGGCCTTGCCCGGCAGTGGCTGGCCCTGCGGTGCCCTGACGGAAATCCTGCAGACCCAGCACGGCGTGCATGAGTGGCGCTTGCTGCTGCCGGCCCTGCGGGCGGTGGCCGGCACGGTGGTGCTGGTGGGTAGCCCGCTGCTGCCGAATATGCCGGCGCTGGCTTGCCAGGGCCTGGCCATGGATGCGCTGCTGCGCATAGACGCCGAGCGCGCGGCAGACCAGCTGTGGGCCGCCGAGCAGGCGCTGCGCTGCCGCGATGTGGGCGCGGTGCTGGTCTGGCTGGCCCATGCGCGCTCCGACCAGTTGCGGCGCCTGCACATGGCCGCGCAAAGCGCCAACCAGGCGCAGGGGCCGCCGGTGTTTGCGTTCCGTCCGTTGCTGGCGCAAGACGCGTCTTCGCCAGCGCCGCTGCGCCTGCGTATGGGCAGTGCCCCCGGGCATCGGCTGGAGATCGGCATCCTGAAACGCCGTGGCCCTACGCTGGACCGCCCCTTGTTGCTGCTGCCTGCGCTACCGCCGGCGTTGGTGAAGCCGGCACGGGTGCCGGTGCCTTCTTTCCCCCCGCTCCATGTTGTGGATCGCCCTCGCACCCTCTCCACCATCGCTTGAGGCGAAAGCCGAAGCGGAGGTGGTGCCGGACCTGATCGCAGACGCCGGCGCACTGCTGCAAGCGCTGGCCTGGGCGATGCTGCAGTTCAGCCCGCGCGTCTGCCTGGTGGAGCAGGCGGTGCTGCTGGAGGTAGAGGCCAGCCTGCGGCTGTTCCACGGCAAGCGCGACCTGGTGCGTGCGGTGCAGCAGCAAGTGGCGCTGTGGCAGCCCTGCCATCTGGCGGTGGCACCGACTGCGCTGGGTGCGTTGGCATTGCTGAAGCAGCAAACGGTGCCGCTGGCGGGCTGCAAGCCGCAGACCTTGCAGAGCACGCTGGACGGTTTGCCGCTGCACTGCCTGGCCGCGCTGGCCCGCCATTTGCCGACCCTGCAGCGCCTGGGTTGTCGCAACCTAGGCCAGGTGCGGGCGCTGCCGCGTGCGGGCGTGTCGCGGCGCTTTGGCGCTGGCGTGCTGGATGCGCTGGACCGCGCGTACGGGCTCAAGCCAGAGATATACCCCTGGGTGGCGCTGCCAGAGCAGTTCCGTCTGCGGCTGGAGTTCAGCGGCCGCATCGAGGTTGCGCAGGGCATGCTGTTTGGCGTGCAGCGCCTGCTGCTGCAGCTGAAAGCCTGGCTGCTGGCGCGGCAAAGCGGTGTTATCGGCGTGTGTCTGCATTGGGAGCACGATATGCAGCGCCGCAGCGAGGCGGCGGCCGGGTCCATGGAGGTGCGTACCGCCGAGGCCACCCGTGATACCGCGCACCTGGCCAAGCTGCTGGCCGAGCACTTGGCCCACACCCCGCTGGCTGCACCGGTGGTGGCCATCACGCTGGAGGCGCTGGGCGTGGAGCGGCTGCAGGTCGGTAGCCAGAGCCTGCTGCCTGGGGACCAGGTGCGCGGCGAGTCGCTGCAACAGTTCATCGAGCGCGTCGCCGCCCGGCTCGGGCCGCAGCAGGTGCTGCGCGCCCAGGCTGTGGCCGACCACCGGCCACAGCACATGCAGATATGGGCTGCAGCCAGCACGGCGCTGACCAGCAAGCCGGTCACGCTGGACCCGGCCCAGGCCTCGCACCCGCCCTGGATACTGCGCATCCCGCTGCCGCTGGGCATGGACGGCCACCGGCCGGTGTACCAGGGCCCGCTGACCTTGCTGGCCGGGCCGGAGCGCATCGAGGCCGGCTGGTGGGATGGGCAGGGTGAAGGGCAGGGGGGCGACCTGACCTTGCGCGACTATTTCATCGCCCATAGTGCGGCATCGGGCCTGCTCTGGGTGTACCGCGAACGCCTGCGCGGTGCGATGGGCTGGTATCTGCACGGTGTGTATGGATAGCAGCGCCACCGCCAGCGCCATGGCCTTGCCGAGCTATGCCGAGCTGCACTGCCTGAGCAACTTCAGCTTCCAGCGTGGTGCCTCGCACCCGCAGGAGCTGGTGGAGCGCGCCCTCAAGTTGGGCTACACGGCTTTGGCGATCACCGACGAATGCTCGGTAGCGGGCGTGGTGCGGGCCCATGTGGCGGTGCGCGGCACGCCGCTGCATCTGCTGATTGGCGCCGAATTCACCCTGCAAGGGGAGGGCGGCGGCACCCTGGTACTGCTGGCGCGCAACCGGCGTGGTTACGGCCAGCTGTGCGAATGGATCACGTTGTGCCGCGCCGGTAGCCGCACCGAAAAAGACCCCTACCGCCAGGACGCCGCCCACTGGGAACGCCACGCCAGCGCATTGAACGAATGCCTGGCTTTGTTTGCACCGCAGCGCCGGATGGATGAGGTGGATGTAGACGCCATCAGCGCCCGCGCCGAGTGGTTACAGCGCCTGTTTCCGCAGCGCAGCTGGATCGCGGTGGAACTGCTGCAGCGCATGGACGATGCACGCTGGCTACACACGCTGCAGCAGGCCGGCCAGCGCAGCGGCCTGCGCCTGGTGGCGGCCAGCGGGGCGCTGATGCATGCGCGCTCGCGCAAGCGCCTGCATGACGTGGTCACCGCAGTCCGGCTGGGCCGCACTCTGGCGGAGTGCGGTTTTGCGCTGCAGCCGAATGCCGAGGCCCATTTGCGCACCCGCGTGCGACTGGCCGGGCTGTACCCGCCCGAGCTGCTGCAAGAGAGCCTGCTGGTCGCCGCGCTGTGCACTTTCAACCTGGATGAGCTGCAATACGAGTACCCGCAGGAGGTGGTGCCGCCGGACCACACGCCAGCCAGCTTTTTGCGTCTTAGCGCGCTGGCCGGTGCGGCCCAGCGCTACCCGGATGGTGTGCCTGACAGTGTGCTGCAGCGGCTGGAGCACGAGCTGGCACTGATTGGCGAGCTGCGCTACGAGAAGTATTTTTTGACCGTCTACGACATCGTGCGCTTTGCACGCAGCCAAGACATCTTGTGCCAGGGCCGGGGTTCGGCCGCCAATTCGGTGGTTTGCTACTGCCTGCATGTCACCGAGGTGGACCCGATGCGCAGCAGCCTGCTATTCGAGCGATTCATCAGCCGCGAGCGCAACGAGCCGCCGGACATCGATGTGGACTTTGAACACGAGCGGCGAGAGGAAGTCATCCAGTACCTGTACACCCGCTTCGGTAGGCACCGTGCGGCGCTGACCGCCACCGTGGTGCGCTACCGCTCGCGCAGCGCGATCCGCGACGTGGGCAAGGCGCTGGGCCTGCCGCTGGACATGCTGGAGGCACTGGCCCACAACCATGTCTGGTGGGACGACCCCGTGGCCATGCCCGAGCGCCTGCGCGAAATCGGCGCAGATCCGGGCGCCAAAGCCATTGCTTTGCTGCTGGAGCTGGCACCCGCGTTGGTTGATTTTCCGCGCCACCTGTCCCAGCACACCGGCGGTTTTGTGCTGACCGGCGACCGTCTCACCTCCACCGTGCCGGTGCGCAACGCGGCGATGGACAAGCGCACCACCATCGAATGGGACAAGGACGACATCGATGCCCTGGGTTTGCTGAAGGTAGATGTGTTGGCGCTCGGCATGCTCACGGCCATGCACCGCTGCCTGAATTTCATTAGCCAGTGGCGTGGCTACGCTTTCACTCGGCAGCACATCAAGGAGGGGGACCATGCCACTTACGACATGTGCTGCGCCGCCGACACCGTAGGCGTGTTCCAGATCGAGTCGCGGGCCCAGCAAAGCATGTTGCCCCGGCTGCGGCCGCGCCGGTATTACGACCTGGTGGTGCAGGTGGCCATCGTGCGGCCCGGGCCAATACAGGGCGGCATGGTGCACCCGTATCTGCGCCGCCGCCAGGGGTTGGAGCCCACAAGCCTGCCGAATGAAGCGCTGGGCCCAGCCCTTGAGCGCACGCTGGGGGTACCGATCTTTCAAGAGCAGGTCATGCAGATCGCGATGATCGCCGCAGGCTTCAGCGCCGGTGAGGCCGACGAGTTGCGCCGCGCGATGGCCGCCTGGAAGCGCAAGGGCGGGCTGGAGAAATTCCACCAGCGCATCATGGACGGCATGGCTGAGCGTGGCTACACGCCAGAGTTTGCCGAAGCCATCTTCCGCCAGATGCAGGGCTTTGGCGAATACGGCTTCCCTGAGAGCCACGCCGCCAGCTTCGCGCTGCTGGTCTACGACAGCGCCTGGATGAAGTGCCATGAGCCGGCTTGCTTTCTGGCGGCGTTGCTGAACTCGCTGCCCATGGGCTTCTACGGCCCGTCACAGCTGGTGCAAGACGCGCAGCGCCACGGCGTGGAGGTGCGTCCGGCGGACGTCACGCACAGCGACTGGGACTGCACATTGGAGGGCGGTGGACCGTTGCAACCCGGTCGGCTGCCACAGCCGGCGGTGCGCCTGGGTCTGCGCCTGGTGTCCGGCGTATCCAAGAGACCGATGGAGCGCCTGGTGCAGGCCCGCGCAGACCAGCCTTTCCGCAGCACCGAAGACCTGGCCTTGCGCGCCCAGCTGGACACGCTGACGCTAAACGTCCTGGCCCGCGCTGATGCGCTGGCGGGTTTGTCGGGCCATAGGCGCCAGCAGGTCTGGGATGCATCGGCTCTGCACACCATGCCGGCCTTGCTGCGCGATGCGCCGGTGCACGAGGATCTGCTGGCGCTGGAGGCCGCGCCGGAGGCCGAGGAAATCGTCTGGGACTACGCGGCGCTGGGCATGACGCTGCGGCGCCACCCGGTGGCTTTGCTGCGGCCGTATCTGCGCAGCAAACGCCTGCTTTCGGCCGCAGAGCTGTTGGCACTGCCCGAGTCGGCGACGGGCCGCGTGGTACGCGCCTGCGGTCTGGTCACCGTGCGGCAGCAGCCGGGCACGGCCAAGGGCATTGTGTTTGTCACGCTGGAAGATGAGACCGGCAGCGTCAACGTGATTGTGCGCAAGAGCCTGCGCGACAGCCAGCGGACGCAGCTGTTGCACTCCCAATTGCTGGCGGTCTACGGCCAGTGGCAGCGCGTGGGCGAGGTACGCCACCTGCTGGCGCAGCATTTGCGCGATGCCAGCCATCTGCTGGGCGCACTGGCTACCAGTAGCCGCGATTTTCATTGATGCTTATGCATAAAATGCTATCAAAATGATGGCGTCTGGCGCACAGAATACCTGCGCTGCAGGCATAAATAGCCAGGCTATTTATGCTATCAAAAATGCTGCCACGGACTGCGCTTTATGTCGTCACTGGATTGACACATTTATGTCATCAAATGGGTGGACACTTGCCTTTAGTATCGCGCGCCGCGCGCCTTGTATAGCCCTTATAAAGACCTGATGTCTCTGCATAAAAAATCTCTCACTGCTTCCGCCAACTTGCTCGATGTACCTTTGTTGGACCGAGACCACAGCATCCTGGCCTTTAACGAGCGGGTGCTGGACTGGGCTGTGCGCGCCGACGTGCCCCTGCTGGAGCGTTTGCGCTATCTGTGCATCGTGTCGTCCAATCTGGACGAGTTTTTTGAAGTACGGGGCGCCCCGCATTTGATCGCCGCGCAAAGCAGCGACTACCAAGGTGTGTACAGCGTCCATTCCTTCAAAAAGCTGGCCGCTGCGGCACACGACCTGGTAGCGCGCCAGTACGCCTTGTACAACCAGCATCTGATGCCGGCCTTTGAGAAAGAGGGTTTCCAGATCATCTCGCACGGCGAGCGCAGCCCCGAGCAGCGGCGCTGGGTCAAAGCTTACTTTGACCGCGAGGTGCGCCCCCTGCTGATGCCGGTGGGCCTGGACCCGTCGCACCCTTTTCCCCAGGTGGCCAATAAGTCGCTGAACTTCATCGTGCGGCTGACCGGTGAAGACGCTTTTGGCCGCGAAAACGACATCACCATCGTCAAGGTGCCGCGTGTGTTGCCGCGCTTTATCCGCATGCCGGATGCGGTGTCGGGCAAGCGCATCTTGTTTGTGTCGCTGTCCAGTGTGATCCGGGCCCATCTGCAAGAGATGTTCACCGGGCGTACGGTGGGGCAGTTTTCGCAGTTTCGCGTCACCCGCCATTCCGACTTGGCGGTGGATGAAGACGAGGTGCGTGACCTGCGTACCGCCCTGCGGCAGGGGTTGGAGATACGCCACTACGGGCAGGCCGTGCGCCTGGAGGTGTCGGCGGATTGTTCAGAATACCTGTCCGCCTTCCTGCTCAAGCAGTTCAAGCTGCCCGAGCAGGCGCTGTACCGCGTGCACGGGCCGGTGAACCTGGCGCGCCTGACGCAGCTGATTGATCTGGTGAACCGGCCGTCTATGCTGTTCCCGCCATTTCACGCCAGCTGGCCCCAGCAGCTGACCCCGGGGCAGTCGTTTTTTGACCGGCTGAAGCAGGGCGATGTGCTGATCCACCAGCCGTTCGAGAGCTTTGACGCGGTGCTGGCCTTTTTGCGCGAGGCCGTCAACGATCCGCAGGTGCTGGCCATCAAGCAGACCATTTACCGCACTGGCGCCGACTCCGAGCTGATGGCCTTGCTGCGCGAGGCTGTGCGCCGCGGCAAAGAGGTCACTGTGGTGCTGGAGCTGAAAGCCCGTTTCGACGAAGAGGCGAATATCAACTGGGCCGAGATGCTGGAGTCCATCGGCGCCCAGGTGGTGTATGGCGTGGTGGGCCTGAAGACCCACGCCAAGATGCTGCTGGTGACGCGCCGCGAGGGCAAGCAGTTACGCCGTTATGGCCATTTGTCCACCGGCAACTACAACCCGCGCACAGCGCGGCTGTATACCGACCTGAGCTATCTGACGGCAGACCCGGCTCTGACTGGCGACATGGAGCATGTGTTCGTACACATTGCCGGCTTGAGCAAGTTGCCTCGGCTGCAGCGCCTGTGGCTGGCACCCTTTGAGCTGCACAATAAATTGATCGACAAGGTGCGCGCCGTCGGCAAGGCGGCAGCCCAGGGTGTGCCGGGCCGTATTGTGGCCAAGATGAATGCGCTGACGGATGAGCACCTGATTGCGGCCCTGATGTGGGCGGGCCAGCAGGGGGTGAAGATTGACTTGATCGTGCGCGGCGCCTGCATGCTGCCGGCGCAAGAGCCAGGCCGCACAGAGAACATCCGCGTGCGTTCGGTCATCGGGCGCTTTCTGGAGCATTCCCGGGTGTTTTATTTCCGCAGCGCCGAGCAAGAAGACCTGTACCTGTCGAGCGCCGACTGGATGAACCGCAATATGCTGCGCCGTATCGAGCTGGCTTGGCCTGTGACAGATCCCCAGCTGCGCCAGCGTGTGATTGATGAATGCCTGGTGCCGTATTTGTTGGACGAGCGCGATGCCTGGGACATGGTTGCGGGTGGCCAGTATGTGCGAGTGCAACGGCCTGAAGGCCACGGCGCACAGGCCGCCCTGATGGGTCGTTATGGCCTGCATCGACGGGCGCACGACGCGTAAACACCATGGATCTGGTCTTGTGGCGCCATGCTGAAGCAGAAGAGGGGAGTGAAGCTCTGGCCGACATGGACCGAGCCCTGACCTCGCGCGGCAGCAAGCAGGCCCAGCGCATGGCCCAGTGGCTGGACCGTAATTTACCGGAGAGTACGCGGGTGCTCGCAAGCCCCGCGCGCCGCACAGAGCAAACCGTGCAAGCGCTGGGGCGTCGCTACAAGCTGCGCCCGGACCTGGCCCCGGGCTGCACGCCAGAGCAGTTGCTGGCTGCAGCGCAGTGGCCCGACAGCAAATCTGCCGTGCTGCTGGTGGGGCACCAGCCTACCTTGGGGCAAGCCATTGC
>JAPLPK010000221.1 GCA_026400275.1 Burkholderiales bacterium | reverse complement strand
CAGACGGCAGAAATGTCGTCGTCGAAGCGTTTGGAAATCTTGTAGACCTGCATCAGCTCGCCTTGCGGGCGGGGCACGTCGATCCAGGCCAGCACCTCGTCGGGCGCCATCACATTGCTGCGGTAGCCGGTGTACAGGTGCTCCAGCGGCAGGCTGCGCGTGCCGCGAAGGCTTGCCAGGCCCACGCTGGCGCCCAGGGCGATCAGCAGGGGCATGGAGTCGCCAATCGGCGATCCATTGGCCACATTGCCGCCCAGCGTGCCCGAGTTGCGCACCGGCAGACCGGCGAAACGGTTGGCAAAGCTGTGCAGCTGCGGCCGCTCGGCCACCAGCGCGCTGAAGGCGTCTTGCAGGGTGACTGCTGCGCCAATGCGGATGCCGTCAGCCTGCGGCTGGATCTGCCGCAGCTCGGCCACCTGGGTGACGTCCAGCACGCTGTCGAAATGCTTGTGCATCTTGGTGACCCACAGGCCCACGTCGGTGCAGCCGGCCACGACTTGGGCCTGCGGATGCGCTGCGCGGGCGGCGGTGAGCTCGGCCAGGGTGGTGGGCGACTTATAAGCAAAATCGGCCTGCAGCGCAGGCTTCGTCTGCGCAAGTAGCTCTAATTTTTGTAGCAAAGCGGGTTCGTCAATGTGGACCGGGGGCAGGCTAGCCATGTGCTGGGCCGCATCCAGAATCGGCCGGTAGCCGGTGCAGCGGCAGAGGTTGCCTGACAGTTCCTCCTGCGCCAGCTGGCGGCTGATGCCCTGGCCCCGGCATACATGGTTCTGGTACATGCCAAACAGGCTCATCACAAAGCCGGGGGTGCAAAAGCCGCACTGTGAGCCATGGCACTGCACCAAGGCCTCCTGGGCTGGATGCAGGTTGCCATTGGCCTGCGCCAGGTCTTCCACCGTCCACAAGGCCATACCGTCCACCGAGTGGGCCAGGCGGATGCAGCTGTTGATGGCGCGAAAGCGCAGGTTACCGTTCTCGGGTTCGGCTAGCACCACGGTGCAGGCGCCGCAGTCGCCTTCGCCGCAGCCTTCCTTGGTGCCGATGGCGCCCAGGTCTTCGCGCAGGACCTGCAGCAGGGTGCGGTCGGGCGGCACGTTGTTCAATGTCACGGTCTGGCCACGCCGGATGAAGCGCAGAGGGTGGGTTGTCATAAGGTGTGGGGTCCTAACGGGGCTGAAACGGGAAAAGTCAAAGTCAATAGATGCAGCATAAGTCGAACATTAGGCTTGGCCGCGCCGCTTTTCAACTGCTGAGCGGCAATACGGCAATACCCCTGCATTTCCTATGCCGGTGGCTGGTGGGTTGCCGCCATGTTGCCATGTGAGAAACAACGGGAAGGGCATCAGAACCTGTTCATACTTACGCACTTGCGAAGTGCAATACGTTCAGAGCCTAGTCTGGACACGCCCCACAATACATACGCCAAGATATATGACCTGCATCCGCGAGCCCCTATGAGAGACCAGACGCTTTTCGACAAGATCGACCTCCATCTCATCAGGGTCCTCCATACCGTGCTCACCGAAAGCAGTGTTTCCCGTGCCGCCATCCGCCTGGGCATGACCCAGCCTGCGGTCAGTGCCGCCTTGAAGCGCCTGCGTGATCTGGCCGATGACCCCATTTTGGTGCGATCCGGCTCTGGCATGGTGCCCACCGACGCGGGTCTGCGCATGCTCCACCCCAGCGTCAGCATTCTGCGGGCGGCCGAGGTGCTGTTCAGCGATGTGCGTGGCTTCGAGCCCAAGACCGCCCAGAGCACCTTCCGCATTGCCGCCAGCGACTATTTGGACCCGCTATTTCTGCCCCAGCTGGTGGCGCGCCTGAAGGCCGAAGCCCCGCTGTGCACGGTGGAAATCCATAGCCTCTCGGGTCAACTCGACTACCACGCCCACCTGGCCCAGGGCGAGCTGGACGTGGTGGTGGGCAACTGGAGCAGCCCGCCGGACGACCTGCACATCGCCCGTCTGTTTGGCGACGAAGTGGTCAGCCTGGTCGGTGCCGACCACCCCGCCGTGCGCCGTGGCTGGGACCAGGCCACCTGGCTGGCTGCCGAGCATATTGCGCCCACGCCGGCGTACCCAGGGGCCAAAGGCGTCATCGACGAGCACCTGGACACCTTGGGCTTGCGGCGCAGTATTAATGCGCGCTGCGCGCATTTCGGGCTGATCCCGGCCATGGTGGCATCGAGCTTGCTGGTGCTGACCACGGGGCGCCAGTACTGCGAGCGCTATGTGGCGACACTGCCGGTCAAAATATTGCCCTGTCCGGTGGCATTCCCCCGCATGATGTATTACCAGCTGTGGCATGCCCGCACCCACACCTCTGCCTCGGGCAAGTGGTTGCGTGCCTTGACCAAGTCGGTGGCGGCATCGCTACGAAAAGCATAGCTACTCGTGTACGATTGCTCTGCGCTAGCGGCATTATTTTTATAAATCGAGATTCCCAAGGTATGGCCCCACCCAGACTGCAACTGACGAACATCACCAAGCGCTACCCGGCCGTGGTGGCCAACAGCGGCGTGTCGCTGGTGGTGCAACCGGGCGAGGCCCATGCCGTGCTGGGCGAGAACGGCGCGGGCAAATCCACGCTGATGAAAATCATCTACGGCTCGGTCAAGCCCGATGAAGGCGCGGTGCTGTTCAATGGCCAGCCGGTGCACATCCGTAATCCGCAGGAAGCGCGGGCGCTGGGCATCAGCATGGTGTTCCAGCACTTCAGCCTGTTCGACACCCTCACCGTGGCCGAGAACGTGTGGCTGGGCCTGGACAAAAGCCTGGGCCTGGCCGAAGTCACCCAGCGCATCACCGCCAAGGCCAGCGCCTACGGCCTGGACATCGACCCCAGCCGCCCGGTGCACACCCTGAGCGTGGGCGAGATGCAGCGGGTGGAAATCATCCGCGCGCTGCTGACCAACCCGCAACTGCTGATCCTGGATGAGCCCACCTCGGTGCTCACGCCGCAGGCGGTGGAAAAGCTGTTCGTGGTGCTCAAGCAGCTGGTGTCTGAGGGCTGCAGCATTCTCTACATCAGCCACAAGCTGCACGAGATCCGTGAACTCTGCACCGCCTGCACCGTGCTGCGGGGCGGCAAGGTCACCGGTGTGTGCAACCCCACGCAGGAGAGCAACGCCTCGCTCAGCCGCCTGATGATTGGCGCCGAGCCACCCGCGCTGCAGCACCGCGATGTCAAAACCGGCCCCACCGTGCTGCGTGTGCGTGGGCTACAGCTGCCGCGTGAAGACCAGTTTGGCGTGGACCTGGAGGGCATCGACCTGGATGTGCGCGAGGGTGAGGTGGTCGGTATCGCCGGCGTTTCCGGCAATGGCCAGCGTGAGCTGCTGTACGCCTTGTCGGGTGAAGACGTGCGGGCCCGGCCCGACATGGTGCAGGTATTTGGCCGCGACGTAGGCCAGATGGGCCCCGGCCCGCGCCGCGCCATGGGCGTGCATTTTGTGCCCGAAGAACGACTTGGCCGTGGCGCCGTGCCCACCATGGGCCTGGCGCATAACCTGTTGCTGACGCGCATCGACGCGGTGGCCGGCAGCGGCTGGATCAAGCTAGGTGTGCTGCAGGCCCAGGCGCAAGCCATCATCGACCGCTTCAAGGTCAAGGCCGGCGGGCCGAATGCGGCGGCCAAGTCCTTGTCGGGCGGTAACCTGCAAAAGTTCATTGTGGGCCGTGAGATCGATGCCAAGCCCAAGCTGTTGATCGTGTCCCAGCCCACCTGGGGGGTCGACGTGGGGGCTGCGGCGCAGATCCGGGGCGAAATTTTGGCGCTGCGCGATGTTGGCTGCGCGGTGCTGGTGGTCAGCGAAGAGCTGGACGAATTGTTTGAAATATGCGATCGCCTGCACGTGGTGGCCAAGGGGCGTTTGTCGCCCTCCATCTCGCGCGCGCAGGCCACCGTGGCCCAGATTGGAGAGTGGATGAGCGGACTGTGGAATACCCCGGCCGGCAGCGTGTCACACGCAGCCATGCCTGCAACGGCGGAGGCGGCCCATGTTCAAGCTTGAATCCCGGCCCCAGCCGTCCAAGTTTTGGGGCTTTGGCTCGCCCATCCTGGCACTGCTGATCACGGTGCTGATCGGGATTGCGCTGTTTGTGGCGCTGGGCAAAGACCCGGTCAAGGGTTTGCAGGTGTTTTTCTGGGAGCCTATCAAGACGCCTTATGCGCTGGGCGAGCTGATGGTCAAGGCCACGCCGCTGCTGATCATCGCCCTGGGCCTGGCGGTCTGCTTCCGCTCTAATGTGTGGAACATCGGCGCCGAGGGCCAGTACCTCATAGGCGCTGTCTGCGCATCGGGCGTGGCCTTGATGGCCGACAAGGGCAGCAGTGCCTGGATCGTGTTGCCGATTCTGCTGGCCGGCGTGCTGGGTGGCATGCTCTGGGGCGGGATTGCCGCGCTGCTGCGCGACAAGTTCAACGCCAGCGAGATTCTGGTCAGCCTGATGCTGGTCTATGTGGCCACCATGGTGCTGAGCTACATGGTCTACGGTCCCTGGAAAGACCCCATGGGCTACAACTTTCCGCAGACCAAGAATTTCGAGGCCGTGACCCAGATCCCGCGCCTGTGGAAGGGCTCGCGCGTCAGCATCGGCCTGTTGATTGCCTTGGCCGGTGTGGGCGTGCTGTGGGTGTTCCTGTTCCGTACGCGCGCTGGTTTTGCCCAGCAGGTGGGCGGGCTGGCGCCGGCGGCGGCGCGCTATGCGGGCTTTTCCTCGCGCAAGGCGCTGTGGCTGGCACTGCTGGCATCCGGTGGTGCCGCCGGCCTGGCCGGTGCGCTGGAAGTCGCCGGGCCAATTGGCCAGCTCACGCCCTATGTGCCGGCCGGCTACGGCTTTGCTGCCATCATCGTCGCCTATGTGGGGCGGCTGCACCCAGTCGGCATGGTGTTTTCATCGGTGCTAATGAGTATGTTCTATATCGGTGGCGAGCTGGCGCAGTCGCGCCTGGGCCTGCCCAAGTCCTTGACCGGCGTGTTCCAGGGCCTGCTGCTGTTCTCCTTGCTGGCCAGTGATACCTTGATTGCTTACCGCGTACGTTTCAGAAAGGCCGCGTGATGGATACGTATGCTTTGTTATTTGCGGCCACGCTGAGCGCGGGTACCGTGCTGGCCCTGGCCTCGCTGGGTCTGCTGGTCAACGAGAAGGCCGGCATCGTCAACCTGGGCGCCGAGGGCATGATGCTTTGCGCCGCCATTGCCGGCTACGCCACGGTGGTGAATACCGGCAGCGACTGGCTGGGTTTTGCCGCCGGTACCGCGGCGGGCGCGCTGTTGGCGGCGGTGTTTGGCGTGCTGGTGATCTGGCTGAATACCAACCAGTACGCCACCGGCCTGGCCCTGAGCCTGTTTGGTGCGGGCTTTTCGGCCTTTGCCGGCATCAACTATGTGCAGGCCAAGCTGCCCGAGCGCACGCAATTCTCCATCCCGGTGCTAGGCGACATTCCCCTGGTCGGGCCGGCACTGTTCCGCCAGCACCCGCTGGTGTACTTTGCAATGCTGTTGGCAGGCGGCCTGATCTGGTTTTTGTACCGCACACGCAGCGGCCTGGTGCTGCGCTCGGTCGGCGAGTCGCCCGAGTCGGCGCATGCGCTGGGCTACCCGGTGCGGCGTATCCGCCTGATGGCGGTGGTGGTGGGCGGCGCGCTGTGCGGTCTGGCGGGGGCTTATCTTTCGCTGTCGTACACGCCGCTGTGGGTGGAGGGCATGGTGGCCGGCAAGGGCTGGATCGCCCTGGCCCTGACTACTTTTGCCACCTGGCGGCCTACCCGCGTGCTGCTGGGGGCCTATCTGTTTGGTGGCGTGACCATGCTGCAGTTCCACCTACAAAGCGTGGGCGTGGACGTGCCTAGTCAGTTGCTGAGCATGCTTCCCTACCTGGCCACCATCGTGGTGCTGGCGCTGATTTCGCGCAACCCGGCTTGGATTCGCATCAACATGCCGGCCTCGCTAGGGAAACCGTTTTATCCCGGTTCATAATCATTTTGTTACGTTCTAATTTCTCCTCGCAAACCCCCAGAAAGTGAAATCACATGACTGACCTGAAGAAACGCACTCTGATCCAAATCGCCGCCGCGTCCGCGGTGGCGGCGGCCCTGGCGGGCTGCGGCAAGAAGGAAGAGCCCGCACCTGCCCCGGCTGCTGCGCCTGCCTCGGCACCCGCTGCCGAAGCCGCACCGGCCAAGCCCGAGCCATTGAAGATTGCGTTTGCCTATGTCGGCCCGGTGGG
Organism: Burkholderiales bacterium; assembly: GCA_026400275.1. Taxonomy (GTDB): domain Bacteria; phylum Pseudomonadota; class Gammaproteobacteria; order Burkholderiales; family Burkholderiaceae_C; genus Rhodoferax_B. The sequence goes on along the minus strand of JAPLPK010000221.1, from coordinate 120 downwards.
CGACGGCGGCTGGAGCTTCGCCCACGACAACGGTCGCAAGGCGCTGGAAAAAGAACTGGGCGACAAGGTTGTCACCAGCTTTGTGGAAAGTGTGCCCGAGTCCGCTGACGCCGAGCGCGT
>JAPLPK010000151.1 GCA_026400275.1 Burkholderiales bacterium | reverse complement strand
GGTGCGCATGATGCTGGCCAACGACGAACTGCGTACGGTGCTGGTCAGCATCCACATGTCCTTGCGCCAGGCAATCGACGCGGTGACCTTCGATGGCGTGTTGCAAACCTTGCGCATCACCCACGAGTCTGTGGGCGCAGCACTGGGCTGCACGCCGCGCATCGGCGTGGCCGGTCTGAACCCGCATGCGGGCGAAGGGGGCTTGTTCGGCAGGGAAGAGATAGACACCATCATCCCAGCGATTGCGGCAGCGCAGGCCGAGGGCATAGACGCCCACGGGCCCTATGCGCCCGACACCATCTTTATGCGCGCCCGCGCCAAAAATGGCGAGCCGGGCGAGTTTGACGTGGTGGTTGCCATGTACCACGACCAGGGGTTAATCCCCGTGAAATACCTGGGTGTCGAGCAGGGCGTGAATGTGACGCTGGGCCTGCCACTGGTGCGCACCAGCCCGGACCATGGCACGGCATTCGATATTGCGGGCACGGGTGTTGCCGATGCCTCTAGCCTGGTGGCCGCTATTCGCATGGCGCGCCGGTTGTGCCGCTTTCCGTGCGATTGGGCTTATAAAAAAACACCCGCCAGCGCGAGCTTGGCGGGTGTTTTCTGTTCTGAAAAATAGAGTGCCGATGCGGGCCGAGTCTATTTGTTCAGGCTGTCGCGGATCTGGCGCAGAAGCAAAATGTCTTCGGGAGTCACCGGTTCTGCGACAGCAGGTGCTGGGGCATCTTTCTTGAAGCGGTTGATTTGCTTCACCATCATGAAGATGATGAAAGCCAGGATGGCGAAGTTCACCGCGACGGTGATGAAGTTGCCGTAGGCAAACACTGGCACGCCAGCTTTCTTGAGATCGGCCACAGTCATCGCCGTGCCCGCAGGTGGCGTGCCGAGGACGACGAACATGCTGGAAAAATCAAGCTTACCGAAAACTGTTCCCACCACCGGCATGATCAGGTCACCTACCACCGAGTCCACGATCTTGCCGAAAGCGCCCCCGATGATGACACCGACTGCGAGGTCGATCACGTTGCCTTTTACGGCGAATTCCTTAAATTCCTGCAGCATTCCCATGTCTTTTCCTTGTAGTTTGACGAGGGTCATTATTCTCCATAATTTCCGCCACATGGACCAGCTGTAGCGGGTTTGCCGGGATGGGGTGAACGATATCGCTCGGATACAATCGGTGGTTGATCCCAAACGGCAATGAATTTGAGGACCCCCATGAGTGATGCTTCAGTGGACAACAGCAAGCGAACGTGGTTGATTGCATCCGGCTGTGCCGGTGCTGTGGGTGGCGTAGCAACCGCCATCCCTTTCGTAAGTACCTTTCAGCCTTCAGAGCGTGCCAAAGCCGCCGGTGCTGCGGTAGAAGCCGATATTTCGGGCCTCAAGCCGGGTGAAAAAATGACGGTGGAATGGCGCGGCAAACCCGTATGGATATTGCGGCGAACGCCGGAGCAGGTCGCCGAGTTGCCCAAGCTGGATGCCGAATTGGCCGATCCCAAATCATTGCGCAATCCTTCCGAATTCACTCCTGAATACGCCCGTAACGAAGGTCGTTCCATCAAACCGGAATTTCTGGTGGTCGTAGGCATATGTACCCACTTAGGGTGCTCGCCTTCGGATAAGTTCACGCCGGGTCCTCAGCCCTCTTTGCCCAATGAATGGGCAGGTGGCTTCCTCTGCCCATGCCATGGCTCGACTTTCGACATGGCCGGCCGCGTCTACAAGAACAAACCCGCCCCAGACAACTTGCCAGTTCCGCCGCACATGTATCTTTCGGATACGCGTCTGCTGATTGGTGAAGACAAGAAGGCTTGAGGGAACCCCACATGGCTGTATATAAAGAAATCTCCCCCAATGCCAGCGGCCCAGAAAAGCTGTTGAATTGGGTAGACAACCGCTTCCCGGCAAGCAAGCTCTTCAAAGAGCATATGTCGGAGTACTACGCACCCAAGAACTTCAACTTCTGGTACATCTTTGGTTCGTTGTCTCTGCTGGTGCTGGTGCTGCAAATCGTCACTGGCATCTTTTTGGTGATGCACTACAAGCCCGATTCCAACCTGGCGTTCGCCTCGGTGGAGTACATCATGCGCGATGTGCCTTGGGGCTGGTTGATACGCTATATGCACTCCACTGGCGCTTCCGCGTTCTTCGTGGTCGTGTACCTGCACATGTTCAGAGGCTTGCTCTATGGCTCGTACCGCAAGCCGCGTGAACTCGTGTGGATCTTCGGTTGTGCAATCTTTCTGTGTCTGATGGCCGAGGCTTTCATGGGCTACTTGCTGCCCTGGGGGCAGATGAGCTATTGGGGTGCGCAGGTGATCGTGAACTTGTTCTCTGCCATTCCCTTTGTAGGTCCGGATCTGGCCCTGTTGATTCGTGGTGATTACGTAGTGGGTGATGCGACTCTGAACCGTTTCTTCAGCTTCCACGTGATTGCTGTGCCCCTGGTCTTGCTGGGCCTGGTGGCGGCGCACATCATTGCTCTGCATGAAGTCGGCTCCAACAACCCCGACGGTGTGGAAATCAAGGGCCCGAATGCGCCCAAGGATGCGAATGGTCATCCTTTGGACGGAATTCCGTTCCATCCTTACTACTCAGTGCACGACATTTTTGGTGTCAGCGTGTTCTTGATGGTGTTCACTGCCATCATCTTCTTTGCGCCAGAGTTTGGTGGCTACTTTTTGGAATACAACAACTTCATTCCAGCCGATTCGCTGAAGACGCCCCTACACATTGCTCCAGTATGGTACTTCACCCCGTTTTACTCCATGCTGCGCGCCATTACAAGCGAGATGATGTATGCGTTGATCGCTTGCGTGGTGGGTGGTGCGGCTCTGGGTGTGTTCAAGTTCAAGGCGCCCAGTTTTGTCAAGGCAGCTATTGTGGTGGTGGCCGCGGGCGTGGTGGCCATGATGATGTCGATTGACGCGAAGTTCTGGGGGGTGGTTGCCATGGGTGGCGCAGTCATCATCTTGTTCTTCCTGCCTTGGCTGGACCACAGTCCTGTGAAGTCCATTCGTTATCGTCCTAGCTGGCACAAATACGTGTATGCGGTGTTCGTCGTGAATTTCCTGGTTCTGGGTTATTTGGGTGTGCAGCCACCATCAGATATCGGTGGCCGCGTTTCCCAGATTGGCACGCTGTTCTATTTCGGTTTCTTCCTGCTGATGCCGTGGTGGAGTCGCTTGGGAACGCCCAAGCCAGTGCCCAGTCGCATTATTTTCACTGCGCACTAAGCCGGAGATTCTGAATATGAAAAAACTGATTCTCGGCATGCTCGCGGCGCTCGCACTGTCATTCGGTGCGCAGGCTTCGGAAGGCAATGAGGTCCATTGGGACAAGGCGCCCAACAAAACCAACGACCTGGCCGCCCTGCAAAACGGAGCCAAGTTATTTGTCAATTACTGCCTTAGCTGCCACTCCGCAGCGTTCATGCGTTTCAATCGTTTACGGGATATCGGACTGACCGATCAGCAGATCAAGGATAATCTGCTGTTAACCACGGAAAAGGTTGGCGAAACCATGAAGGCGGCCATCGATCCTCGACAGGCCAAAGACTGGTTTGGCGCCAATCCGCCCGATCTGACGTTGATTACCCGTTCGCGCTCCGGTCACGGTGGTACTGGTGCGGACTACTTGTATACCTATTTGCGTAGTTATTACCCGGACGATACCAAGCCTACCGGCTGGAATAATCTGGTGTTCCCCAATGTGGGTATGCCACATGTATTGTGGGAACTGCAAGGAAGCCGCAAGCCTGTTTATGCAGAAGTCGAAGAGCATGGACATGAGGTTAAGGTGTTCAAGGGATGGGAGCAAGTCACTCCCGGTACCATGACTCCTTTGCAGTATGAGCAGGCTGTGGGTGATTTGGTGAGCTATCTCCAGTGGATGGGCGAGCCGGCGCAGAACAGCCGCGTGCGCGTGGGTGTCTGGGTGCTATTGTTTTTGGGGGTATTGACTCTCTTCACGTGGCGGCTCAATGCGGCGTTCTGGAAAGACGTCAAGTAGACCTGTTGCAGTATTTGGTGTCCCGGGTCTTATGCCCGGGATTTGTAGAGTGGGCATGCATTGCGCACCCCACTCTTTTTGATTTTTAGGAGCCCCTTGCCATGATGGTCTTGTATTCAGGAACGACCTGCCCGTTTTCCCACCGCTGCCGCTTCGTATTGTTTGAAAAGGGCATGGACTTTGAAATCCGTGATGTGGACCTGTACAACAAGCCCGAAGACATCAGCGTCATGAATCCTTACGGTCAAGTGCCTATTTTGGTAGAGCGCGATCTGATCTTGTACGAGTCGAACATCATCAATGAATACATTGACGAGCGTTTCCCCCATCCTCAGCTGATGCCTGGTGATCCTGTGGATCGCGCCCGCGTGCGTTTGTTCTTGCTCAATTTCGAAAAGGAATTGTTCGTGCACGTTGCGCTGCTGGAATCGCGCGCCTCCAAAGGCAATGAGAAAGCCCTGGAAAAGGCCCGAGCCCACATCCGCGATCGCTTGACCCAATTGGCTCCCGTGTTCTTGAAGAACAAGTACATGCTGGGTGATAGCTTCTCCATGCTGGACGTGGCTATTGCTCCTTTGCTCTGGCGTTTGGATTTTTATGGCATCGACCTAAGCAAGAATGCGGCTCCGCTGCTGAAGTACGCTGAGCGGATTTTCTCCCGTCCTGCCTATATCGAGGCACTGACGCCATCTGAAAAAGTGATGCGCAAGTAAGCAGGAGCATCGGTTGTCCATCATGCAAGCCTTGGATTCGACTTCCACGCGACCCTACTTGATCAGGGCGCTGTACGAGTGGTGTACCGACAATGGATTTACGCCCTACGTAGCCGTGCTGGTCGACGATTCGGTGCAGGTTCCGCGGGAGTATGTGAAAGACGGTGAAATTGTTCTCAATATCAGCTTTGATGCGACCAGCTCGCTCAAGCTGGGGAATGATTTCATCGAGTTCAAAGCCCGCTTCGCGGGCACGCCGCGCGAAATCCTGGTGCCGATTGGCCGGGTGATTGCCATCTATGCACGCGAAAATGGGCAGGGTATGGCTTTTCCTTCGCCGGTGTCAGCGCCTACTGCCGATGTTGTGCTGAAGAGTGCGCCAAGTGCAGTGGTGGCGGACCCATCCCTCAAAGCAGTCACGTTGGATGCTAATGAGGGTGAAGAGCCTCCCGAGCCGCCACGGCCATCGGGCGGCGCACGACCTGCATTGAAGCGTGTAAAGTAAAAAGTTGGGTGGCTGAAAAAGCACCCATCGATTGGTTAAAATAGAAAAGTTGCCGATTTAGCTCAGTTGGTAGAGCAACCGCCTTGTAAGCGGTAGGTCGTCAGTTCGATTCCGACAATCGGCACCACATCTTAAACATCTGTCTTCATTTTTACTTTGAGGCGGATGGCAGTCACATCCCACCCCTTGGTTCTTAAATGCGCCAGCAAAGCGGGGGATAACTGCCTCAGCTTTGCCGACACGGCATTGTTGTTCACCAGCAGGCACCAGCTCTCGCCATCGATCGGTCCGGCTTGAATGGTTGACCACAGGGCTTCGGGCATGAGTCCCTTGATGGCTTTTAAACGTTCGTTCGAATCTTTTGCCAGCGCGGTCAGGCGTGCCAATGTCGGCGATGCTGAGGCTGCCTGCTGCAGCGTGACGTAGTGGTTGCTTTTGCGCATGGAAGCATCGATTATCCCCGGCGCGGCAAATGCTAGGCTGCAATAGCCGGCTTTTATCTGGCCGCCAGCAGATGGTTAAAATCCGTCGATTGTGGATCGGAAGTTCTGCAAACCATGGGTTGACTTCTTTCTCCAAAGCCTCAACTGACTCCAAGATACTTTAGGGATTTCGATCGCCACACCGCGGCTACCGTGTTTGTGCCGGTCTCGCATTCATGACCACCAATTTCCTGACCAAAATTTTCGGCAGCCGTAATCAACGTTTGCTGAAACAGTACCGCAAGACGCTTGAGGGCATCAATGCGTTGGAGTCCCAGTATGAAAAGCTGTCAAATGATGCCTTGCGGGAAAAAACGCTAGCGTTCAAGCAGCGGGTTGCGGGCGGTGAGTCGCTGGATGCCATTTTGCCGGAGGCGTTTGCGGTGGTCCGGGAAGGCTCCAAGCGGGTCATGAAGATGCGCCACTTCGATGTGCAGATGCTGGGCGGGATGTCGTTGCACAACGGCAAGATCTCAGAAATGCGTACCGGTGAAGGAAAGACCTTGACCGCTACATTGCCGGTGTATCTGAATGCGCTTTCGGGCAAAGGTGTGCACGTGGTCACCGTCAATGACTACCTGGCGAACCGTGATGCGCGCTGGATGGAGCGGCTGTACAACTTTCTGGGCCTAACCGTCGGCGTCAATCTGCCGAACATGCCGCGCGAAGAAAAGCAGGCCGCCTACGCCGCAGACATTACCTACGGCACCAATAACGAGTACGGCTTCGACTACCTGCGTGACAACATGGTGTACGAAGTGCGCGACCGTGTGCAGCGCGGCTTGAACTACGCCATCGTCGACGAGGTGGACTCCATCCTGATCGACGAAGCACGCACCCCGCTGATCATCAGCGGTCAAGCGGAAGACCACACGGCGACCTATATCGCGATCAACAAGGTGATTCCCTTCCTCACGCGTCAGGAAGGTGAGGCAGATCCGCGTACCGGTGAAGGTGTTACCAAGCCGGGCGACTTCACTATCGACGAAAAATCCCACCAAGTCTTTTTAACCGAAGACGGGCATGAAAACGCCGAGCGCATACTTTCAGAGCAGGGTTTGCTCGCGCCGGGCGCCTCCTTGTACGACCCGGCCAACATCACCTTGATGCACCATGTGTATGCGGCGTTGCGGGCCAATCACCTTTACCACCGCGATCAGCACTATGTGGTGCAAGACGGCGAAATCGTCATCGTGGACGAGTTCACCGGGCGTTTGATGTCGGGGCGCCGCTGGAGCGAGGGCCTGCACCAGGCAGTGGAAGCCAAAGAGGGCGTATCGATCCAGGCAGAAAACCAGACGCTGGCATCCATCACCTTTCAAAATTACTTCCGCCTGTATGGCAAGTTGTCCGGCATGACCGGTACGGCAGATACAGAGGCGTACGAGTTCCAGGAAATCTACGGCCTGGAAACCGTGGTGATTCCGCCGAACCGCGTGAGCCGCCGCGAGGACCAACTGGACCGTGTTTACAAGACGACACGCGAAAAATACGAAGCTGCCATCAAGGACATCCGCGAATGCTACGAGCGCGGTCAGCCGGTGCTGGTTGGTACCACCTCGATCGAAAATTCGGAAATCATTGATCGCTTGCTCAACGAAGCCGGTTTGCCTCACCAGGTCTTGAACGCCAAGCAGCATGCCCGCGAGGCCGATATCGTGGCCCAGGCAGGGCGTGCCAAGATGATCACCATCGCCACCAATATGGCAGGGCGTGGCACGGACATCGTGCTGGGTGGGAACTTGTAAAAAGCGTTGGAGCCGATCCATGCCAACCCAGACTTGGACGAAGCATCCAAGCAGGCGGAAATTGAGCGCGTACGTGCCCAGTGGGCCCAGGACCACGACGCCGTCAAGGCTTTGGGCGGTCTGCGCATCATTGCTACCGAGCG
>JAPLPK010000011.1 GCA_026400275.1 Burkholderiales bacterium | reverse complement strand
GCCAATGCCCGCCCATTCGCGCAGCGAGGGGCGCTCGCCCAGGAATGCAAAGGCAAACACCGCCACCAGCACCAGGCTGAACTTGTCCACCGGCGCCACCTGCGAGGCCTGGCCCATCTGCAATGCCCGGAAGTAGCACACCCACGACGCCCCCGTGGCCAGGGCCGACAGGCCCAGGAACAGCAGGGTGCGTGGCGACAGACTGCGCGGGTCCATCCACTTGCCGGTGGCACCCACAAACACCGCCAGCAGACAGACGATGATGGCCGTTCGCACCAGCGTGGCGAAGTCCGAATCCACGCCCTGTATGCCCACCTTGGCAAAGATCGCCGTCAGCGCCGCAAAGCAGGCCGACAAAGCTGCCCAGAAGAACCAGCCGTGGGAGGATTCAAGCATGGGGAGGCCTTTCTCGAAAGGGGTGGTGCTGATTCTGCATCTGCACAGCCTGGTTGTGATGGTTGCTATGTAAAGAATAGCTGCTTGCGCAGGTACTGCCTGCGCCAGAGGGCGATTTGGCTTAAATCTCGGGGGCAGCGCAGCGTCTATTCCAGCGCCCCTACGCCCCGCAACCGCTCCACCGCCATGTCCAGAAACGCCCGTACCCGCTGCGCTGCGTAGCGCCCCTCGCGGTGCAGCAGGTGTACCGGCAGGACTGGGGGCTCGTAGTCGGCCAGCAGAATCTGCAGGCGTCCGGCGCGCACATGCTCGGCCACCTGGTAGGACAGCAGGCGGGTGATGCCAAAGCCGCTGACGGCGGCGGCCATGGCGGCGTCGTTGGTGGTGGTGAGCATGCGGGGCTGCAGCTTGACCACGCGCGGCTCACCCTGGTGCCAGAAGCGCCATTCGCTGGTGGGGCCCGTGCCGTGGATGGTGGTGACGGTGTGGTCTGCCAGGTCCTGCGGCGTGCTGGGTGTGCCGTGCAGGGCCAGGTAGGCGGGGGCGGCGCAGAGCACGCGGCGCACCTGGTTGACGCGCACCGCCTGCATGCTGGAGTCGGGCAGGGCGCCTATGCGCACGGCCACGTCCACCCCTTCGTCCAGCAGGTTCACCACCCGATCCAGGAACAGGCAGTGGGCCTGCACCTCGGGGTAGCGCTGCAGGTAGTCGGTGACCACAGGCATGACGTGCATCGCACCAAACATCAGCGGCGCGGTCAGCACCAGGCGGCCACGCGGTGCGCCGTGCATGCCGGCCACCGAGGCGTCGGCATCGGCCAGCTCGGCCAGGATGCGGCGGCAGTCCTCGGCGTGGCGGGCGCCGGCCTCGGTCAGGCGCACCACCCGGGTGGTGCGCGTGAGTAGGCGCACGCCCAGGTGGCTTTCCAGGTCGTTGATGGCGCGGGTCACGGCCGGGGGCGACAGCTGCAGCTGGCGCGCGGCGCCTGCGAAGCCTTGCGCGTCGGCCACGGCCACAAAGATCTGCATGGCCTGGAGTCTGTCCATATTCTTCCTGTTTGTGGAATGGTGTATTGGAAATTTAGGTGATTCTATTTGTTGGAAGGTATTAATACAGTACATCCATCCGCTGCATACCGCACGGACACAGCCCTAACTAAAGGAAACCACCATGTCCCGTATCTCCATCCCCACCGTCGAACAATCTCTGCCGGCCGCCCAACCTCTGCTGGCCGCTGTGCAACAGCAGCTGGGTGTGGTGCCTAATTTGATGAAGCTGGTTGGCCACAGCCCGGCGGCGCTGGAGGGCTATTTGTCGCTGAATGGCGCGCTGGCCAAGGCCTCGTTGAACGCTGGCCTGCGCGAGCGTATTGCCCTGGCGGTGGCGGAATACAACGGCTGCGATTACTGCCTGTCGGCCCACACCTATCTGGGCTTACATGTGGCCAAGCTCAGCCAGGAGGAGATCACCGCCGCCCGTGCCGGTGAGTCCAGCGATGCGCGGACCGCCGCTGCCTTGCGTTTCGCCCGCAGTGTGGCGAGCAACCGTGGCCGTGTGTCCGATGCCGAGTTGGCCGCTGTGCGCGCCGCAGGTTTTGGCGAAGCCGCCGTGCTGGAAATTGTGGCCACAGTGGCCTTGGATGTGCTGACCAACTACATCAACAATGTGGCGCAGACCGATATTGACTTCCCGGTCGTGCGCGCTGGCGCAGCCGCCTGATAGCTTGTTGGCAGACGCTGGCCGTCTGCCTGGTTTAACCTTTGCCTGGAGCCCACCATGAGCCTGACCCCCGAAGCCCCCCGCCCACCCCTGCCGCCGTTCAACGCCGACACCGCCGCACAGAAGGTGCGCCTGGCCGAGGACGCCTGGAACAGCCGCGACCCGGCCCGCGTGGCGCTGGCCTACACGCCGGACAGCCGCTGGCGCAACCGCGCGGAGTTTCCGCAGGGCCGTGCTGAGATCGAGGTGTTTCTGCAGCGCAAATGGGTGCGCGAGCTGGACTACCGGCTGATCAAGGAGCTGTGGGCTTTTGAGGGCAACCGTATTGCCGTGCGCTTTGCCTATGAGTGGCGCGACGCGGCGGGCCAGTGGTTTCGCTCCTACGGCAATGAGAATTGGCTGTTTGATGCGCACGGCTTTATGGCCGAGCGCCACGCCAGCATCAACGACCTGGCGATCACCGAGGCCGAGCGCAAATTCCATTGGCCCCTAGGTCGCCGGCCCGAAGACCACCCAGGGCTGAGCGCACTGGGTTTGTGAAAACGCTACGTTTTTAATAGCTGTTGGCGCAGTATTTATATGCGCTAGCGCTGCTTTTCAGCCGCAAGGTAGTCCAGAAATGCCTGCAGCGGCATGGGCTTGGCAAAGTAGTAGCCCTGGCCGTACTGCACGCCCAGGGCGCTGAGCTGGGCTGCCTGGGCGGCGTTTTCAATGCCTTCGGCGACGACCTTGCTGTCTACCGCCTTGGCGATGGCGACGATCTCGGGGATCAGGCTGGAGCGCAGGCTGGCGTCTTCCATCTCGAACACAAAGGACTTGTCGATTTTCAGGAAGTCGGGCGCCACGCGCTTGACCATGCCCAGGTTGGAGTAGCCGGTGCCGAAGTCGTCGATGGCGATCAGGTAGCCGTCGGCCTTGAGGCGCTGTAGCTCGGGCACGATCTCGGGCGAGAAGTTGTACTCGGTGACCTCCAGCTCCACCTGCAGGTCTTTGCGGCCGGTGGCGTGCATGACGGCTTGCAGGTGCGCATGGACCCGGTCGCGTTGCAGGTTATTGGGGAAGAAGTTCAGCGCGATCTTGAAGTCGGTTTGCGCCGGCAGGGCGGCACCCAGTTCGCGCAGGGCGCAGGCGCTGACTGCCGCGTCAAAAGTCCAGCCCAGGTTTTGCAGTACCAGCGCGGGGATGAACTGGTCGGGGTAGACCAGCTTTTTGCGGTCCTGCAGCCGTGCCAGTACCTCGCAGCCTATGGTGCGGCCGGTGGCCAGGTCGCGGATCGGCTGGTAGTGGCAGACCACGTTGTCCGGCCGGCACAGGTGGCGGATGCGGTAGTCCATGGACTGGTAGTGCCGGCAGCGCCGGGTCACCACGTCGGCGACCAGAAAGCCCAGCAGCGTGCACAGGCCCAGGGCGCCCAGCAGCAGGGCCCAGTAGTCGGCCAATAGCTCGCGCAGCTGCAGTACCGACTGGGCCGACAGCTGGACCATGTTGGGCAGGGTGTTGCTGACCTGGAGCACGCCCTTGTCGGTGTCCAGTTGCAGGTGCGGTGTGTTGGGGCCGACCCGGGGGCTGGTCAGGCTGGCGCGCTCACCACGGAAAACCTGGGTGCGTTCGGCGCTGCGGCCGGCCCACAGCGTGTCGCTGTATTGCACCTTGGCATCGCGGGTGGCGTTGTCGTCCAGTGCGACCTGGAAGTGGCCGCTTTCCACCAGGGTCACGAATACGGTTTCATTGGCCAGCGGCAAGGGGGCGTTCAGGTAGTAGTGGCCGGCCTGGCCCTGGAACCCGCCGGTGTTGGGTGCCAGGGGCGGGTAGATGTCGCCCAGGCTGGTGCTGCAGACCAATTGGCGCTGGTCGTCGAGGATGCCGATGTCGCCCACCACCCGGTGTTTAAACAGCAGGCTGCGCAGTTTGGTGCGGTTGTCGTTGGTGCAGTCTGCGGGGTAAATGCTGTTGAGCTCCAGCAGCAGCGCGCCGACTTCCACGCGCCGGTTCTCCATGACGCGGAACAAGGCGGCATGGCCGCGGTCGAGCTCGCGCACGCGCAGTCCGACGCCGGCCAGCACGATCGCCAGGCCCATGGTCAGCGCTAGGGCAATGCCGCTCAGGCCGCCGACCAGCCGGGGGCGTCGCCCAAGCGCGCGCTTCAAACCTGGCATGGCTGCATATTCCAACGACCCGGCATGGTTGGCTCCCTTTTGAACACTTTCTTACGGCTATTGGTTGCGCTGGCCGGGTGCCGCCCCGGCGCAGAGCTTATGCATTGTCAACACATTTATCCCGCTCTCAGATGGTGGGAACCCGAGCGGAGCGTACAGCCGGATTCTAGGAGTGGAATATGCCTGGGTGTAGATGGATTCTACGTAGGCAGCTATCAAAAAATGAGTACAAATGGCTACCTTTGGCTCAGGCGCTGTGGTAGGCCTGCTCCAGGGCCGCAATGTCGAGCTTGACCATTTGCAGCATGGCGGCCACGGCGCGTTGGGCTGCGGCTGTGTCGCTGTCTTGCATCATGGCAGTCAAGGTTTTGGGCACGATCTGCCAGGACACGCCGAATTTATCGGTCAGCCAGCCGCATTGCTGGGCGTGGCCACCCTCCAGCAGACGGCTCCACAGTTGGTCCAACTGGGCTTGTGTGTCGCACGGAACCACCATGGAGATGGCTGGAGAAAAGTGGAAGTAGGGCCCGCCGTTGAGCGCCACGAATTCCTGGCCATCCAGCACAAACTCTACCGTCATGACCGAGCCTACGGGCCGGTGTGTGCTCTCCACATAGCGCGTGGTGCTGACGATGCGTGCGTTGGGGAAGACGGAGACATAGAAATGTGCCGCTTCTTCGGCCATTCCGTCAAACCACAGGCAAGGACCGATTTTTTGCATGAAAAGCACCTCCAGTCGTGGGTATGCAGGGCGGGTAAATAAGCCTTCAAACCCACGACTGTAGTGCTCCGGCGGCACGTACGTGCTTTTTTTATTGCTACTGTTTGTATAGCCCGTAACGGACCTGTGTGGACGTGCTCGGCGCCAGGCGGGCGCGGGTGCCGGGGTTAGGCCAGGCGCTGGTCCGTGGAGGGTTTTTTCCACAGGTTGATGCCGCCGTCCACCGCATGCTGGTCGATCGCGGCCAGCTCTTCGGCGCTGAACTGCGCGTTTTTCAGCGCTCCCACCAGCTCCACGATTTGCTCTGGCCGGCTGGCACCGATCAGCGCCGAGGTCACGCGCGGATCGCGCAGCACCCAGGCGATGGCCATCTGCGCCAGGCTTTGGCCGCGCGCCAGGGCCATGTCGTTGAGCGCACGCACATGGGCCAGATTTTGCGGGCTCAGGTGCTCGCTCTTGAACGAGCCGCCGCCGGGCTGGTTGATGCGTGCCGTAGCCGGAATGCCGTTGAGGTATTTGTCGGTCAGCAGGCCCTGGGCCAGTGCGCTGAAGGCGATGCAGCCTATGCCTTGTTCACCCAGGGTGTCCAGCAGCTCTTCTTCGATCCAGCGGTTCAGCATGCTGTAGGACGGCTGGTGGATCAGGCAGGGCACGCCCATTTGTTTCAGGATGGCGGAGGCCTCGCGGGTCTTGCCGGCCGAGTAGCTGGACAGGCCCACATACAGCGCCTTGCCCTGCTGCACGGCCGTGGCCAGCGCGCCCATGGTTTCTTCCAGCGGGGTGTCGGGGTCGAAGCGGTGCGAGTAGAAGATGTCCACATAGTCCAGGCCCATGCGCTGCAGGCTTTGGTCCAGGCTGGCCAGCACGTACTTGCGGCCACCGCCACCCTGGCCGTAGGGGCCGGGCCACATGTCGTAGCCGGCTTTGCTGGAGATCACCAGCTCGTCGCGGTAAGGCTTGAAGTCGCGGCGCATGTGTTCGCCGAAGTTGGTTTCGGCGCTGCCATAGGGCGGGCCGTAGTTGTTGGCCAGGTCGAAGTGGGTGATGCCCAGGTCAAAGGCGGTGCGCAGCATGGCGCGCTGGGTTGCCAGTGGCGTGGTGTCGCCAAAGTTGTGCCATAGGCCCAGGGTGATGGCGGGAAGCTGCAGGCCGCTGCGCCCAGAGCGGCGGTACGGCATTTTGTCGTCGTAGCGATCGGCTGCGGCGTGGTAGGTCATGTTCTGTCTCCAAGGCTGTTGTTAGAACGTTCTAATCGGAGCAGGCATTCTAGGAAGGATCACCGCGATTTGTGCGGCAGCCGCACTATCCCCTCGCAGGCATATGGAAGCTTATGGCGGCCTCTAGCCGTCAAGGGTGGTGGAAGGCAAGCCTTCCAGAAACAGCGCAGAACTGGCTATGCCAGGCTGCAGCTGTTGCCCCCTGCAAGGGGGTTGGCGAAAAGTGCGTAGCACTGTAGCCTGGGGGTGTTCAACAAGGCAGTTCGATGACAAAGCAGGCGCCGCCGCCTTCGCGGCCTTCGCAGCGCACGCTGCCGCCGTGGCGTTCGGCGATGGACTTGACCAGGGCCAGGCCCAGGCCTACACCGCCATCGCGTTCGCTGGCGCCGGGCAGGCGGTAGAAGGGCTCAAAAATGCGTTCGCGCAGCTCGACCGGCACGCCAGGGCCGCGGTCGAATACGCGCAGTACCGCGTTGCCGCCGTGCCGCTGCAGGCTGACGTCCACATCGCCGCTGGTGTAGCGGCGGGCGTTTTCCAGCAGATTACGCACTGCGCGGCGCAGCAGCTTGGCCACGCCGTGCACCTCGTAGCTTTGGTCGGGCTCGCCTTCCACACCAACCTCGAACGAAGCATCGGTGCGTGCGCATTCTTCGGCCACCAAGCCGGTCAGGTCCACCTCTTCCACCGTGCCCAGGTCGGCCTCTTTGGCGTCTAGGCGGCTGGCCAGCAGGATTTCGTCCACCAACTGGTCCAGCTCAGCGATGTTGCGGTTGATCTCGTTCTTGAAGGCCGGCGAGGGCGATGAGCCCATCAGCTCGATGCCCATGCGGATGCGCGTCAGCGGCGAGCGCAGCTCGTGCGAGGCATTCGCCAGCAGGGACTTTTGCGACTGCAGCAAAGTTTTGTGCGAGGCCACCAGGGTCTCGATGCGTTCGGCTGCGGTGTTGAAGCGCTGGGCCAGCAGGCCAGCCTCGTCGCGGCCATAGATGGGCACGCGTACCGACAGGTCACCGGTGCCCCATTGCTCCACGCTGCGCTGCAGCGATTCCAGGCGCCGCGTCAGGCGCCGGATGATGGGGTACATGGCCAGGGCCATGGCAATACCGACCATGCCCAGCGTCCAGAAGAAGCCGAACGGCGGGCGCAGCCACCAGGTGCGGGCCGGGCGCGGCAGGTGGATCAGCACCCGCTGGCCGTCATGCATGCGGACCACGAATTCGGGGCCACGGCTGTCCATGGTTTCGGGTGAGGGCGGGGGCAGCTCGGTGAGGTCGTCGGCATCGTCCGGTGCTGCAGGCGCGGCCGGGGCGCTGGCCGGCGGGACGATCTGCAGCCCATCGGGCGAAACGCGCAATTGGCGGGTCGTGCCTTTGCCGATGATTTCTCTGGCCCGGTTGCGTATGACCAGTTCGCGCAGCGGTGGATCGGCGGCCATGCGCCAAGCCAGGCCAACCATCAGCAT
>JAPLPK010000136.1 GCA_026400275.1 Burkholderiales bacterium | reverse complement strand
GGCGACGGGCTGCGCGATGCCGCCGACCCCTACAGCAATTGAGGCCGCGGTGACCTCCGACCAGACCCCGCTGCTCTCGGTACGCGACCTGAAGGTCTCGTTCACGCTCGACGAGGGGCTCGTGCGCGCCGTCGACGGCACCAGCTTCGACGTCATGCCGGGCCAGGTGCTGGGCGTCGTAGGCGAGAGCGGCTGCGGCAAAAGCGTGACGATGCGCGCGATCCTGCAACTCGTCGAACGGCCGGGCCGCATCACCGGCGGCGAGATCCGCTTCCGCCGGCGCGATGGCGGAGAGCCCGTCGATCTCGCCCGGCTGTCTCCGCGCGGCGCCGAGATGCGCGACATCCGCGGCGGCGAGATCGCGCTGATCCCACGCGGCCTGGCCTTCAAGGTGGCCCTGCCGGATGGAATGTCGCGCGGCTACGTGTGCGAGAACTACGGCGCCGCCTTCCGCCTGCCCGAGCTGGGGCCGATAGGCTCCAACGGCCTGGCGAATGCACGCGACTTCCAGGCCCCAGTGGCTGCGTTTGAAGAGCCTGCAGGCGACTACGAAATCGTCAAGAAATTCGGCAGCCGGCTGTGGCGCAACACCCAGCAGGGCACGCCCTTCAACGTGGTGGCCTGGCACGGCAACCTGGCGCCGCTGAAGTACGACACGGCCAATTTCATGGTGATCGGCTCCATCAGCTTTGACCACCCCGACCCGTCCATCTTCACCGTGCTGACCAGCCCCAGCGACACGCCGGGCACGGCCAACTGCGACTTCGTGATCTTCCCGCCGCGCTGGCTGGTGGCCGAGGACACCTTCCGCCCGCCCTGGTACCACCGCAACCTGATGAGCGAATTCATGGGCCTGGTCACCGGCCAGTACGACGCCAAGCCCGAGGGCTTCAAACCCGGCGGCGCCAGCCTGCACAACTGCATGGTGCCGCACGGCCCGGACACCGACGCCTTCGACAAGGCCAGCCACGCCGCGCTGGCGCCCCACAAGCTGGACGACACCTTGGCCTTCATGCTGGAGAGCCGCTACCGCCTGGTGCCCACCGCCTACGCCATGCAAGGCAGCAGCCTGGACCCGGCCTATGCCCAATGCTGGCAAGGCCTGCAAGACCATTTCAAGAAAGCCACCCCATGAGCAACGCACTGGACACCACATTGGATTTCACCCACGCCCCGGCACTGCGCAGCTGGGTCGCCTCGGCCAACCAGGCCGGCAGCGACTTCCCCATCCAGAACCTGCCCTATGGCCGCTTTCGCCGCGCCGGCAGCGGCGAGGCCTGGCGCATCGGTATTGCCATTGGCGACCAGATCCTGGACCTGCAGTGCGCCCACAGCCAGCCCGGCTGGCCCCTGGCCCTGGCCGCACCGCTGGCGGCCCTGGCAGCCGGCGACCTGAACAGTGTGATGGCCGCCCCCAAAAGCCAGCGCCAGGCCCTGCGCGCCGCCTTCTGTGCCGCCCTGGCGAAGGGCAGCCCGCAAGCCACTGCGCTGCAGTCCTGCCTGGTGGCCCAGCAAGATGCAGAAATGGACCTGCCTTGCCACATCGGCGACTACACCGACTTCTACACCGGGATCCACCACGCCACCACGGTGGGCAAGCTGTTCCGGCCCGACAACCCGCTGCTGCCCAACTACAAATGGGTGCCCATTGGCTACCACGGCCGCGCCTCCAGCATCGTCGTCAGCGGCCAGCCCATACGCCGGCCGCAGGGCCAGCTCAAGGGTGCGGAAGACACGCCCAGCTTCGGCCCTAGCCGCCGCCTGGACTACGAGCTGGAGCTGGGCGCTTTTGTCGGCCCGGCAAACGCGCTGGGCGAGCCCGTACCCATGTCCGAGGCAGAAGACCGGCTGTTCGGCCTGGCCTTGTTCAACGACTGGTCGGCCCGCGATCTGCAAGCCTGGGAATACCAGCCGCTGGGCCCCTTCCTGGCCAAAAATTTCGGCTCTACCCTGGCACCCTGGGTCGTCACCATGGAGGCGCTGGCGCCCTACCGCGTCGCCTTCGAGCGCCCGGCCAGCGACCCGCAGCCCCTGCCGTATCTGGATGCGGCCACCAACCGCACGCAAGGCGCCATCGACATCACGCTGGAAGTCTGGCTACAAAGCCGCGCCATGCACGAGGCCGGCCTGGCGGCGGTGCGACTGTCGCAGTCC
>JAPLPK010000132.1 GCA_026400275.1 Burkholderiales bacterium | reverse complement strand
GAACGCCCTGCCCGAGCACCAGAAGGTTTTTGCCGCCATCGAGGAGGGCGACTCGCAGGACGCCTTGCACCGCATGGCCGGCATGCTGTCGGACACGCGGGCCCTGATGAAGCGTTCGGTCTTGTTCTAGGTGCGCGGCTGCGTCAGCGCTGATGGTTTTATGATTTTGCTATTGAAAATGTAGCTACTCGCACAGGTATTTATTGCGCCAGGGCGCGATTTCATCATTTTTTCTAAATTTCGTAACTCGGCGGTAACTTGCATGTGATGGAGCGCTGAGTTATCTACAATCGCGCCATTCGAAATTATTTCGACACCCCACACACCATGCCCCGTTGCTACCCAGACCAACAACAACACCGTCGCGCGGCAGGCATGTATAGCGACGTCCAAGGCCGGGCCCTTGGACGCGCAGACCCGGTTTTAACCTTCGGAGTCTTCCCATGTCTGCACTATTCAGCCCGACCGCCCTGGTCGTACCTTTTGAACAACTGAGAATGGACGACGTCGAGTCGGTGGGTGGCAAGAATGCCAGCCTCGGCGAGATGATTTCCCAGCTGCCTACGGGCGTGCGGGTGCCCACCGGCTTTGCCACTACGGCTTATGCCTTCCGGGCCTTTCTGGCCCATGACGGCCTGGCCGACAAGATCAGTGCCCGTCTGGCACGCCTGGATATCGAAGATGTGCGCGCCCTGGCCGTGGCTGGCGCCGAAATCCGTTCCATGGTGGAAGCCCAGCCTTTCCCAGCCGATTTGCAAGCCGCCATCGCCGAGGCTTTTGCCAAGCTGAGCGCGGGGAACCCTGAGGCTTCGTTTGCCGTGCGTTCGTCGGCTACAGCCGAGGACTTGCCCGACGCCTCGTTCGCGGGCCAGCAGGAAACCTTCCTCAACGTGGTCGGCATCGACGACGTGTTGCACAAGATGAAAGAGGTGTTCGCCTCTTTGTACAACGACCGCGCCATCAGCTACCGCGTACACAAGGGCTTCGCCCATGACATCGTGGCCCTGAGTGCTGGCGTGCAGCGTATGGTGCGCTCCGACCTGGGCGCGGCAGGCGTGATGTTCACCATCGACACCGAATCCGGTTTCGACCAGGTAGTGTTCATCACCAGCAGCTACGGCCTGGGCGAAACCGTGGTGCAGGGCGCCGTGAACCCAGACGAGTTCTATGTGCACAAGCCCATGCTGCAGGCCGGCAAGCGTGCGTTGATCCGCCGCAACCTGGGCTCCAAAATGGTCCAGATGGAGTTCACCACCGCTGCCGAGAAAGCCGCCACCGGCAAGCTGGTGAAGACCACCGATGTGCCGACTGAGCAGCGCAACCGCTATTCGTTGACCGACACCGAAGTCGAGCAACTGGCCCATTACGCCCTGGTGATCGAGAAGCATTACGGCCGCCCGATGGACATTGAATGGGGCAAGGACGGCACCGACGGCCTGCTCTACATCCTGCAGGCGCGTCCTGAAACCGTGAAGAGCCAGCAGAAAGACAAGGCCGAGCTGCGCTACAAGCTCAAAGGCAAGAGCGCCATCCTGGCCGAAGGCCGCGCCATTGGCCAGAAGATCGGTACCGGCCCGGTGCGCCTGGTGCATAACATCAGCCAGATGGACGAAGTCCAGCCAGGCGATGTGCTGGTGACGGACATGACCGATCCCAACTGGGAGCCGGTGATGAAGCGCGCCAGCGCCATCGTTACTAACCGTGGTGGCCGCACCTGCCACGCCGCCATCATTGCGCGTGAATTGGGTATTCCGGCAGTGGTCGGCTGCGGTGACGCCACCGAAAAGCTCAAGACCGGCACTCTGGTGACCGTGAGCTGCTCCGAAGGCGATACCGGGCTGATCTATGACGGCCTGCTGGAAACCGAGGTCACCGAAGTCGAGCGCGGCGCCATGCCCGAGATCAAGACCAAGATCATGATGAACGTGGGCAACCCCCAGCTGGCTTTCGACTTCTGCCAGTTACCCAACCAGGGTGTGGGCCTGGCCCGGTTGGAATTCATCATCAACAACAACATCGGCGTGCATCCCAAGGCTATCCTGGACTACCCGAACATCGACAGCGACCTGAAAAAGGCCGTCGAGTCCGTGGCCCGTGGGCACGCCTCGCCACGCGCTTTTTATGTGGACAAGGTAGCCGAGGGTGTGGCAACCATTGCCGCCGCCTTCTGGCCCAAGCCGGTGATCGTGCGCCTGTCGGACTTCAAGTCCAACGAATACCGCAAGCTGATCGGCGGCAGCCGTTACGAGCCCGAGGAAGAAAACCCCATGCTGGGCTTCCGTGGTGCGGCGCGTTACATCAGCGCTGATTTCGGCGAAGCCTTCGCCATGGAGTGTGCGGCGCTGAAGCGCGTACGGCTGGACATGGGTCTGAGCAATGTGCAGGTGATGGTGCCCTTCGTGCGCACTCTGGGCCAGGCCGAGAAGGTCACCAAGTTGCTGGCCCAGCACGGTCTGCAGCGCGGCCAGGACGGCTTGAAGGTCATCATGATGTGCGAGGTGCCTAGCAATGCCATCTTGGCGGACGAGTTCTTGCAGTTCTTCGATGGCTTCTCGATCGGCTCCAACGACCTGACCCAGCTGACCCTGGGGCTGGACCGGGATTCTGGCTTGGAATTGCTGGCCGCCGATTTCGACGAGCGCGATCCTGCTGTCAAGGCCATGCTGAGCCGCGCCATCACCGCCTGCAAAGCGCAGGGTAAGTATGTGGGTATTTGTGGCCAAGGCCCTAGCGACCACCCCGACTTTGCCCAGTGGCTGGCCGACCAGGGTATCGAGTCGATCTCGCTGAACCCCGACAGCGTGGTCGCAACCTGGAAGCAACTCGCGGGCTCCTAGGGCTGTTGCGGATAGGCCCGGGCCTGCGCCTGGGCTAGGATGAAGGACCCACCAAGGTTGCAATGTCTGCGACTTTGCGGTGGGTCTTTTTCTATCTGCTGTGCACGTATCTCCACTGGCTACGCTTCCCCGCTTTGACCGCTTGCGCACTGTGTTGCTGGTGCTGTGGGCGCTGCTGTCGTTTGGCGTGGTGTTCTTCGCGCGCGACCTGGGCTGGGTGGTGGCTGGTTGGCCGTTCAATTACTGGTTCAGCGCCCAGGGCGTGGTGTTGTGCTATTTGCTGATCGTGGGCCTCTATGCCTGGCGCAGGCGTCACGTGGGGGCCGACCAGGATGTGGCGGCGTCCGTCCAGGCAGGCTATCGCCGGGGGCTGCACCGCAATTTCGCACTGTATGTGGTATGCCTGCTGTGCTTCCTGTTCTTGATGGCCTGGGCGGAGCGCCGAGGCTTGTCGCGCTACTGGATAGGTGGCATCTTCCTGTTTGCCACACTGGCTCTATATGCCAGCATTGGCATCTACTGTCGCACTTCAGACCCGGCTGAATACTTTGTGGCGGGGCGGCGCATTCCTGCGGTTTACAACGGCATGGCGACGGCAGCCGACTGGATGAGCGCCGCGTCTTTTATTGGCTTGGCAGGTGGCTTGTACCTGAATGGCTTTTCGGCACCGGATGGACAGCCGGGTGGCCTGGCATACATGATGGGTTGGACCGGCGGTTTTTGCCTGGTGGCCTTGCTGATTGCACCGCGCTTGCGTCGCCTGCAGCTCTATACGGTGCCCGACTTCTTTGGCCAACGCTATGGAGGCCATTGGCCGCGCTGGATTGCCGCAGGGGCGGCTGTGGTGTGCTCGTTCACCTATGTGGTGGCGCAGATTTATGCCGTGGGCTTGATCACCTCGCGTTTGACCGGGGTGCAGTTTGAGATCGGCATTCTGTTGGGTCTAGGGGGCGTGCTGGTGTGCTCTTTCCTGGGGGGGATGCGGGCGGTCACCTGGACCCAGGTGGCGCAGTATGTGATCTTGATACTGGCGTTTTTGATCCCCGTTTCCTGGCTGGCATATAAGCAGTTGGGCAGCCCCTTGGCACCCTTGGCACCCTTGGTCTACGGGCAGCAATTACCCAAGATTGCCGCCCTGGAAAAGCAACTTACCGAGTCGCCCGCAGAGATTGCTGTGCTGGCTGAGTACAGCCGCAGAGCAGCGCGGTATGAGCAGATGTTGCTCGACGTGCCTCAAACTCTGGTGCAAGAGCGTGTGGCTGCGCAGGCGCATCTGCGGCAGCTGAGGGCAGACCACGCGGATGCAGCGGTGGTGCGCAAGGCCGCACGTGAGTTGGCTGAACTGCCGCCCGATGCAGCTTCGGCCCGTGAGCAATGGAGCCGAGCCCGACAAGACAACCTGAACCGAGCCAGGCCGCTGGGCGGCATGTCGCCACATGCTCAGGTATTTGCTGGCGACCCGGAGGGAGCCCCAGCCGAGGCGACCCTGTTCAATACCAGCCGTTTGAACTTTCTGGCCTTAGTGTTTTGCCTGATGACCGGCACCGCAGGTCTGCCGCATTTGTTGACGCGTTTTTACACCACTCCCTCGGTGGCCGAGGCCCGTAGCTCGGTGGCGTGGTCGCTGCTATTCATTGCCTTGTTGTATCTGGCGGCGCCGGCCCTGGCTGTGCTGGTCAAATTCGAGGTGATGAGTCATTTGGTGGGCCAAAGCTTTGAAAGCCTGCCTACTTGGATCGCCCAGTGGGCCCAGGTGGATCCAGGCTTGCTGGCTGTGAATGACGTGAATGGCGACCATGTGCTGCAATTTGCTGAATTGAAGCTGGGTGCGGACCTGGTCATGCTCGCAACCCCCGAGTTGGGTGGTTTGCCCTATGTCGTGTCTGGTCTGGTGGCTGCGGGCGGCTTGGCGGCGGCCCTGTCCACGGCCGATGGTCTGTTGCTGACCATGGGGAATGCTCTGGCCCACGATTTATATTTGGAAGGGAGGGGGGGGCGGTCCGATCCCATGGTACGGGTGCTGTTGTCTAAGTTTGCTTTGTTGTTGTTAGCCCTGGTGGCGGCCTACGTGGCAGCGCAGAAACCTGCAAACATCCTGGTTCTGGTTTCGGCCTCGTTTTCTCTGGCGGCCGCAGCATTCTTTCCGGCCATGGTGGCGGGTATCTTCTGGCAGGGCGCTACCCGGGCCGGGGCAGTCGCCGGCATGTTGGTGGGCTTGGTGGTCACCACGGGGTATATGGGTTTGAACGCATCTGTTGTGCGGGCATTCCTCGGCCTGCATGAAAGCGGACTGTGGTGGGGTATTCAGCCGGTTTCTGCTGGGGTGTTTGGACTGCCAGTCGGCGCGCTAACGGTCTGGCTGGTCAGTCTCTTATCGAGGCGATGGGCTGGGGGCGAAAAAGCCGCGCTATAATACTTGGCTTTGCCCTTGCTACACCACTACAGACGCAGTGGGTGGCTTTACATCCCTAAGGAGAAATATGCGTCATTACGAAATCATTTTGATGATCCACCCGGATCAAAGCGAACAGGTTCCAGCCATGCTGGAGCGCTACAAGGGCATGATCACTGCCGGCGGCGGCAAGATCCACCGCGTGGAAGACTGGGGCCGCCGTCAACTGGTGTACCTGATCAACAAGCTGGCCAAGGCCCACTACCTGTGCGTCAACATCGAAGCCGACCAAGCCATCATGGCTGAACTGGAACACGCGTTCAAGTTCAACGACGCCGTGCTGCGCCACCTGACCGTGGTGATGAAGAAGGCCGAAACCGGCCCATCTTCGATGATGAAGACCGTTGAGCGCGAAGAAGCCCGCAAGACGCAACAGGCGGAGTACGCAGCCCACTAAGGTGGTGTGCTTACGCGGAGTCACCGAACGGAGTGAACCACGTTGTTTTGACGGCCTGTATTGCAGAGCTTAAAAGTCTGCGCTACACGCCCGCCGGCCTGCCGGCCCTAGATATGGTGCTCGAACATGAGTCCAGTCTGGAGCAAGCAGGCCACACAAGGCAAATCAAACTTGTGGTCAAGGCAATTGCCTTTGGCGCGATAGCCGAGCGGATCCAGCAGCAGCCTTTGGGCAGCCGTTGGCAATTCACCGGTTTTCTTGCAAGCCCCCGATTGGGTAAAAACCCCGCGCTCCATATTCAAGAATTTCAACCAGATTAATTCAGGAGTCCATCATGGCCGGACCAAAACGTTTCAATAACAAAGACAAGCGCCCGAAGCGCAACACCCAGTCCCTGCTGTTCAAGCGCAAGCGCTTCTGCCGCTTCACCGTGACCGGTGTGGAACAGATCGACTACAAGGACATCGACACGCTGCGTGATTTCATTGCTGAAAACGGCAAGATCATTCCCGCACGCCTGACCGGCACCCGCGCTATTTTCCAGCGCCAGCTCAACACCGCTATCAAGCGTGCGCGTTTCCTCGCCATGCTGCCGTACAGCGACCAGCACCGCATCTAAGGAAGTACGAACATGCAAATCATTCTGCTCGACAAGGTTGTGAACCTTGGAAACCTCGGCGACATCGTTAAGGTCAAAGACGGCTACGCCCGTAACTTCCTGATCCCTTCTGGCCGCGCTCGTCGCGCCACCACGCTGGCCAAGGCCGAGTTCGAAGCCAAGCGCGCCGAACTGGAAAAGGCTGCTGCTGCCAAGCTGGCTGAGTCGCAAGCTCTGGGCGCAAAGCTCGGTGGCACGACCATCAAGCTGACGCAAAAAGCCGGTGTGGATGGCCGTCTGTTTGGTTCCGTGACCAACGCCGACATCGCCGAAGAGCTGAGCAAGCAAGGCTACAAGGTTGCCAAGGCCCAGGTTCGTCTGCCTAACGGCATGATCAAGACCATCGGCGACAACACCGTGAACGTGGCTTTGCACACCGACGTGGTTGTGGAAATCACCGTTTCCGTCTACGGCGAAACCGCTTAATTAGCGTTTTTCTGTATGAGGCCGCCAGGGCGTAAGCTCTGGCGGCCTTTTCCTTTGGCGCCGGGCTTTATACCGGGTTGTCCAGAGCTTATCCACGGCTTGCGCACAGACTTGTGCCTAGCCGTTCCCGGCGCCACCGCGTAGCATCCAGCCTCACCCCAGGAAGCAAGCCCCCATGTCTGCCGTTTTCCCCCCCTTGGACGAGTCCCCCAGTCGTGACCGCGAAGTTGCGCAGCTGCGCATTCCTCCCCATTCCATTGAGGCCGAATCCAGCGTGCTGGGTGGCCTGTTGCTGGACAACAACGCCTGGGACCGGGTGGGTGATCTGCTCAAGGATGACGACTTTTACCGTTACGAGCACCGGCTAATCTTCACCGCGGTGCGCGAGCTGATCAACGCCAGCAAGCCGGCCGACGTGATTACCGTGTTCGAGCGCCTGCAGGTGATCGGCAAGTCTGACGAGGTAGGCGGCTTGGCCTATCTGAACTCGCTGGCGCAGTACGTGCCCAGCGCCAGCAATATCCGCCGCTATGCTGAAATCGTGCGTGAGCGCGGCGTGCTGCGCAAATTGGTCACGGTCAGCGATGAGATCGCCACCAATGCCTTCAACACCCAGGGCCGGCCTGTGGAGAAGATCCTCGACGAGGCCCAGCAGAAGATCTTCAATATCGGCGAAGAAGGTGCGCGCAGCAAACAGGGCTTCCAGGCCATGGACACCCTGGTGGTTGACTTGCTGGACCGCGTGCAGGAGATGGCTGACAGTGCTGGCGATGTGACCGGTGTGGCCACGGGTTTTGCTGATCTGGACCGCATGACCTCTGGCTTGCAGCCAGGCGACATGATCGTGCTCGCAGCGCGTCCGTCCATGGGTAAGACGGCTTTCGCGGTGAACATCGCCGAACATGTGGCGCTCAACGAAGGCCTGCCGGTTGCCATCTTCTCGATGGAAATGGGGGCATCCCAGTTGGCTGTGCGTATCGTGGGCTCGATCGGCCGCGTCGACCAGGGCCATTTGCGTACCGGCAAGCTGACCGACGAGGAATGGCCGCGCCTGGCCGAGGCGGTGGAGCGTCTGCGTACGGTGTCGTTGCACATCGATGAAACCCCGGGTCTGTCGCCCAGCGAGCTGCGTGCCAACTCGCGCCGTCTGGCACGCCAGTGCGGCAAGCTAGGCCTGATCGTGGTTGACTACTTGCAGCTGATGAGTGGCTCCAGCTCCAGCGGAGGTAGCGACAACCGCGCCACCGAACTGGGCGAAATCTCGCGCGGCTTGAAGATGCTGGCCAGAGAATTGCAATGCCCGGTGATCGCCTTGTCCCAGCTCAACCGTTCGGTGGAGCAACGCCCGGACAAACGTCCCATGATGAGTGACTTGCGTGAATCCGGCGCCATCGAGCAGGATGCGGACATCATCATGTTCATTTACCGCGACGAGTACTACACCAAGGACGCGTGTAAAGAGCCGGGCGTGGCTGAGGTCATCATCGCTAAGCACCGTAACGGGCCCGTCGGCACCGTCAAGCTGGCGTTCTTGCGTAACATCACCAAGTTTGAAAGCCTGGCCAGCGGCTATGGCAGTGACGGCTATTAAAGTATGAATCACTCTGAAATTGATAGCGCCTTGCGCAGGTTCTATCTGCGCTCCAGCCCTTTTTTACGTAAAACACCGTTGTGGAAGTTATCCGGCGCAGCGCTGGGCCTGGGCTGCGCCGAGGTCTGGCTCAAGCTGGAGCACACCCAGGTAGGCGGCAGCTTCAAGGCCCGAGGCATGCTGAACCGCCTTCTGGCCAACCCCATCCCGGAAGCGGGCGTGGTGATCGCCTCGGGTGGCAATGCGGGTATTGCGACGGCGGCTGCAGCGCAGGCTTTGGGCGTGCGCTGCGAGGTATTTGTGCCCACCGTGTCGCCCGAAGCCAAGCGTGCCCGCTTACGCGATCTCGGAGCCGAGGTGGTGGTGACCGGGGCGGTGTATGCCGAGGCTTTCGAGGCCTGCATGGCGCGCCAGCAGACCACCGGTGCCCTGTTGACCCATGCCTACGACCAACCGGAAGTGCTGGCTGGTGCCGGCACCCTGGCCCACGAGATGGAAGCCCAAGGCGGCCTGCCCGACAGCGTGCTGGTCAGCGTAGGCGGTGGTGGCCTGATCGGCGGCGTGGCGGCCTGGTTTGAACAGCGCAGCCGCGTGGTGGCCCTGGAGCCTAGCTTGGCACCAACGCTGTACCGTGCGCGCCAGGCGGGGGCACCGGTGGATGTGGCGGTGGGTGGTATAGCCGCTGACTCACTGGGTGCCAAGCGCATCGGGCAGTTGGGCTGGGACGTGACGCAACGTTTTGTACGCGACGCCTTGCTATTGGAAGACGATGCCATCCGGGCCGCGCAGCGCTGGCTGTGGAAGGAGCTGAAGTTGGCCGTGGAGCCCGGTGCGGCACTGGGTTTGGCCGCCTTGCAGTCTGGCGCCTACCAGGTGCGTGCGGACGAAAAAGTGGCGTTGATACTCTGCGGCGGCAACGTCGATCCAGCCACGCTGGCGTGAAACTAAAATGCGGGGATGCTAGACATCACCTTCCTCCGCAAAGACCTCGACGCCGTCGTAGCCCGCCTGCTAACGCGTAAAAATCCGCAAGCCTTCCTGAACGTGGACTCGTTCCGCGCGCTGGAGTCCGAGCGCAAAACCATACAGACCCGTACCGAGGAGCTGCAGGCCCAGCGCAACGCGCTCAGCAAGCAGATCGGTCAGCTCAAGGCCAAAGGGGAGAGCGTTGATGGCGTGATGGCTGCCGTGGCAGCTATCAAGGACGAGCTGGAAAGCTCGGCCCTGCGTCTGGACCATCTGCAAGCCGAGCTGCAAGCCCTGCTGCTGGCCGTACCCAATCTGCCGCACGCCAGCGTGCCGGTCGGTGCCGACGAGTCTGGCAACGTGGTGGTGCGGACCTGGAGCCCCGCCGAACGCGCGCCGGGCGCTATGGATTTTGCAGCTAAAGACCATGTGGATCTGGGCGAACCCCTGGGCCTGGACTTTGAAATGGGCGTCAAGCTCACCGGTTCGCGCTTTACGGTCATGCAGGGCCCGATTGCCCGCTTGCACCGGGCTTTGGCGCAGTTCATGCTGGATGTGCAGACCACCGAGCATGGCTACACCGAATGCTATGTGCCGTACATCGTGAATGCGGACTCCATGCGCGGCACGGGCCAGTTGCCCAAGTTCGAAGGCGATTTATTTGCCGCCAAAAAAGGCGGCCAGGACGGCGAAGACGTGCCCGACAACAGCGCGCTCTACCTCATCCCCACCAGTGAAGTGCCGTTGACCAATTTTGTGCGCGACACCATTGCTGCCGAGGCCGATCTACCCATTAAGCTGACCGCCCACACACCGTGCTTCCGCTCCGAAGCCGGCAGTGCCGGACGTGACACGCGGGGCCTGATTCGCCAGCACCAGTTCGACAAGGTCGAGATGGTGCAAATCGTCCACCCCGACCATAGCTACGAGGCTTTGGAGCAAATGACTGGCCACGCTGAAGCCATTCTGCAAAAGCTCGGTTTGCCGTACCGTGTGATGTCCTTGTGTACCGGCGACATGGGCTTTGGCGCGGCCAAAACCTATGACCTGGAAGTCTGGTTACCCGCACAAAACACCTACCGCGAAATCAGCTCGGTCTCCAACTGCGAAGCCTTCCAGGCCCGCCGCCTGCAAGCCCGTTTCAAGAATACGCAGGGCAAGAACGAATGGCTGCACACGTTGAATGGTTCTGGCTTGGCCGTGGGGCGTACTCTGGTGGCCGTTTTGGAGAACTACCAGAATGCCGATGGCTCGGTCACCGTGCCGCAGGCGCTACGTCCTTACCTGGGCGGTTTGGAAAAATTGGGCGGATAAGCCGAATATGGCCGCGCCAGCTGCTAGAATGGCGGGCGTTGCTTAGTCTCGGGGCCACCAGGACCAAGCTAAAGACACACCAGGAAAGGTGGCAGAGTGGCCGAATGTACCTGACTCGAAATCAGGCGTACCGCAAGGTACCGTGGGTTCGAATCCCACCCTTTCCGCCAAGTTGATAAGAAACAAGCGCCCTACGGGGCGCTTTTTCATTGTTCCTACCATTGCTTCTACCAATGAAGACGGTGCTTGGTTTTGCCTGTAGAAATCCTAAAAATATTCTGAAATAGACGGGTTCGCGTCTGTTCAAGCTTGGCGTTCAGAAGCTGTGACGAAAAAGCTGGGGATTTTTCTCAGGATATGCGCAATAAGCCATCTGTCTGTCGAACCCCACCATGGCCATGTGTGCGTCAGGCGCTTAGGACGGGGACTTCGCGTGATCCCTGCGTTTCTTTTCTTCAAAAATGGTGCAGTATGTTGCCGCGCACCAAGACGACCTTGAAGAAGAGGCCTTTGATGCTGTAACCGCAGTCCTAACCGACACAAATATCCAAACTAAAGAAATCACCGAAAGCTTGTAACGTAATCGCTTTGAACTAGCTGCCTCGGTGTGGTTTTAAAAGATTCTTGCCGATGTCAAAATGCAAGAAAGGGAGGTTTGGAGATATGGAAGAGGACAAGAAGCCCTCGCGACGGCATCGAGTCAGCAAGACGGAGCCGCCAATGCCCTGGTGGTTGCAGCAACTTCGGGAGCGCCCTTTGGCCACTGCGGGCACGGTGGCCTCGGTGATGGGTGGTCTGCTATTGCTTGTGTTCTTTTGCCAGCTTGGCCGGATACCCGAGCTGGATCTGGCAGGGGTCAGCGCGATATTGATGGCGGTCGCAGTCGTCGGATTCGCTCTTGCCGCTGCGCTGACTGGATGCGCGTTTGGTGCTGGACTCATGATGCGCGGTCAAGAGGAGAGTCCAAACGGGCTGGGCGAGAACCGGGCCTTGGCTCTTCTTATTGCTCCCGGAATGCTGAGCACGATTGCTTTCGCGCTCCACCTCTATTGGTAACCCAAGGGCGAAATTCCAAGGTGGGGTTATGTGACCCCATTTGCGATGCTGTTGGTGCTCGCCTTGGTATTTGCCTTTTTGAAGCCGAAGGACAAGCTGATCGACTCTAACGCGGCGGATAGCCGATGGGCGAAGATCCGTCGAGGAGTGGGCTTTTCGGCTTTTGGGTATTTTTGGTTGCTGACGGCCATATCAGCATTCCTCACGCTGTTTTATATTTTTCCGCGCGACGGGGATTCCGACCGTTTCTTGGTTGGTTTGGTGGGGTGGACTGCCTGGTGTTACGCATCGAATGTCGCCGTGGCCTGGATGAAAAAGGTCAATATCTTGGCGATAGTGGGCTTGTGCATCGCGGCCAGTTTGGTCGCGTTGCTCGCGATAGCGGGCAACGGGGCCGGATTTCCAAGAGCCATCGTTGGTGTGCTGGGCCTGGGGGCGGTTCCCGTCGCGATGGTGTTGACGAGCGAGGGATGCGATCACCTGAATAAGGCCGCAGGCGGGCGTGCGGTTTGCAGGGTTGAGCCTGGAGAGAAGACAGCGGTAGTGTGTCCTGCTGTGCTGCGTTCGCGCATCGGATCGCCACTGTTTGTCGAGTTATCGCCCTATGAAGAGAACGGGCGCTGGCCGCAATTGCGTCCTCCGGAAAGGTTGGCTGCGATCGCGATTCCTAAAGTGGAAGTACCGTCGTGGAGCCAGCTCGCTCCCATGCGCGCAGGGAGTGCTCAGATGCCCCCTGCTGCGGGTGTGATCGTCACATACCTGGACCCCGCGGACAAAGGCGAATGGATGCGCACGCAGTGCGGTGCTAGCCCTGTCGCTTCAACGGCGTCAAGCCCGAAGTCGCCAAGCTGATGCTCAATCGCATAGGCGTCGATTTAGCGCGTCTTATTTGTCCCGGACGGAAACGTAGGCCTGGGTCACATTGCCACACTCTTCGGTTTCCGAAATCAACATATGTTTAGACGCCGTCCCAGTGACTGGTCTGCGACGCTGGCGCGCAACTTGTACTGCCATTCGCCGAACTAGGCGATTGAATTCATGCTGGGTCCAGTGTGATCTATTGGATGTTCGCCGCTTCAGTGACTTTCTTGCCACCCGATTTGAGATCACCGGGCGAGACCAATAGGCCGTCTGCGGCGTCAGTGTGCTGATCGTGTAGGCACGAATGTGCTAGCAATAGGCCTACCACTTGGTTACCTCTGGCTCAGATTCGAGCTTTTGCAGAATCACGATGAACGGCTGAACCATGCTTAGGCCGGATCAAGCATTTTGAATTCGGCATCAATGGCTTCACCAGTGGAGCGCCAGCGAAGGAACTGTTCTCGCTTACCACGTGCTTCGTGAACTGCCTTTTCAATGTTCTGAACATTGTCTTGGAGCTCTATCAGCTCGGGGCAGAATTGAGAAATGAACTCCGGTCCATTGATCAAAGCGAGTAGTTCAGAGCGCTGTTTTTCAAAGTTGGAAACCATGGATTTCTTGGTCTCCTTGAACTTTTCTTCTTGTTGGTATTTCTCGTAGGAGTCCCAAAGTTCCAGTCCCAATCCGATCACAGATAGTGCCCCATTCGCTGCTTTGGCGAACTTAATTGCGCCGTAAGGTTTGAATTTCAGCAGCTTTGCGATGTCAAAACCAACTGCGCCAACGGTACTGACTAGGGCGTCGCGGCTGGCGAGAATCGTGGAGTTGTTGATTGCTCCACTCTTGATGACGTGTTTGATGCCTTGTTTGCCGTACTCGCGAACCGATGCGTTGAAGTGATTTACCTCTAGATCAACGTCCAGCGACATGTTTTTCACTTCAAGCGAAACTGGACCTAAGTGTTCGTTGAACGCGCGTTGCAAACGCGTGTTGAGCACGTCGCCGTTTGCACCAATGTTGCGTTCGAAGAACTCGGGCGTGGAGTCCGGCACCAAGTTCTGAGCCTCCAAAATCAGATTGGTGAGTAGGCTAACGATGTTTTTTGCGAGGTTGTCACGAGCGTTGCCGATGGTGGCTTTGGTTTTGTTGAGATTCTGCTGAAGTTGCGCATTACTCTTCTCAAGGCGACTGAGTTCGCCCGCAATCTTTTCATCGTTCTGAATGGCGACTGGCAACTGCTTGCCCAGAATATCGCGAACGATACTGCGCTTGGTTTCTGCGACCACTGCAGCAATGCCACCGGCCGAAGCTACCTTAGTGGACGTGGCTTGTTGCAGCAACTTGATGCGGGAGAGTTCGCGAAAGGTTTCCAGGTTGGAAAGCCAGTGCTCTGTGCCCATGTCGAAGGGGTCGGCCGCCACGGCCACGATCGCTAATTGCGATGCCTCTTCTTCGTTTAGAGCAATTAGGTCTTTGAGCCGGGAAACCACGTTCTCCTTCTTGACAACCAGATTGCGCGCGTAGTCGTTGGCATCCTCTATGTCTGCCACGGCATCAAAACGGCTCAAGACAAATACGGTGCGCGGCAGCAGATTAAGCGAGCGGAACAGCCAGAAGAGCTCGTCGCGGTGGCTTTCCTTGATGGGATTTGTCGGGTCCATCACGTAGAGAATAAGATGTGCCTCGCTCACATACTTGCGCGTCATTTCCTTGTACTTTTCATTGGCACCGGAGGCTTCGTTTTTCTGCTCCTTGAAACCGAAAAGTCCAGGTGTGTCGATAAGCACGCAGTCCGGGCTAGCCTCATAGACTGTGACAGCGTTGGACGACTCCTGATGACTGATGTTCATGGTGGATTTGTCCAGTCGCTCCAGCCAGGCAGCCGCGATCGAGGTTTTCCCTTCTGAGAAACCGCCAATCAGTGCAATGCGCAACTTGTCGTCCGAGACGTTCCGAATAGCATTGGCCAGTTTTTCGTTGACAGCTTGGTCTGCGGCGAGGCCGAACTCGTCGCCCTGGCGCAGAAATTCCTGCAAGTGCTGCAATACCTTGAGAACATTGGCTTGGTTGGCTTTGAACGATTTGAGAGTTGATTCCATGATTTTCCCGGATTTAACTGATGGACTTGGACAGATGTTGGAGCTTCACTACGAGGTGCTTGAGCTCGCTGCTGATGGTCTTGGTTTGCTCTACAGAGGCATCGACTTCCGTCAGCAGTTGCAGAGTTTTTTGCGTAATTCCCTTGACAGCCGCATCAGAGGCTTTCTTGAACTCGCCCGTCAGGCTGTCTTTTAGTTGATTCAGGTTTTTGCTAACAGCCTTGCGTTGTTCGTCTTTCTTGAAGTCATCATCAAACCAGCCCCAAACTGCCTTTACCACGCCCACTAATGCGGTGACTGCATTGATGGCCAGAAAGACCCAGCCTGCTGGATTCCATAACATCAATACGCCACTGACGAGTGATGCAGTTAAGACTACATAGTTGATGCCATTGTCAAACTTGAAGTGAAATTTAAGACTCTTACCGAAAGATGTGGAACTCATGCCGCTATTCATGCGTTGTAGTTCGTCAACGCGCTCGGTGAAGCGTTGGAGGCGCTCTGAGACGGTGGTGCCGAATTCGTCGAGTTTGCGGGACATCTTGTCCTGCACTCGCTTTTCCAAGGACTTGGATTCACTTTCCAGTTCTTTCTCAAAAAAAGGTTGGACCTGCTTGTTGTCGATTCCCCTTCATGTCAGGATAGTTGTCGCCTCAGAATTTAGTAGCAAAGTGGGGCGGCGCACAAAAGGCAGAAGATGAAGCAGATGAGATACACCGTGGAACAAAAGCGGTGGGCAGTAGAGCAGATGACGCCGCCACTAAACCGAACGGTAAAGGAGCTGGCCAAAGAAACCGGCATTACCGAAGTGAGCTTGCGAACGTGGCGCGATGCATGTCGCGCCACAGGTGAATTTGTACCGAGTGGTCAATCCAGCCAAAACTGGAGCAGCAG